>JAKVCT010000322.1 GCA_022448995.1 Saprospiraceae bacterium | reverse complement strand
AGACAGTAAATCAAACAACAGTTTATGGATTGTTTTGGGAGTGATTGGAGGACTTTTAGTCTTGATTCTTCTTATTTTTCTAATGCGCCAAAAACCAAGTAAATAATATGTGTACTTGCCAAGAAAAGAATTTAGAACAGGAAATAGAAACGGCTGTAGAAATTGCAACTTGTAGTAGCTGTGGACGCTGTTCTCAAACTTGTACTTGCAATCGCTTATCATGGTGGGAAATCCTATACCTAGCGATTTTAGTACTCATGTTCATTCGTTTAATCCTAGCAGTTTTTGCCCCTAAAAAAGCCTAGAAAATCTAATGGGAGCTTCTTGTAATAAATTATGTGTGAGCCAAGAGTGCAAAGCTCGCAAAGCCTGTGCTTGTAAGTGCGAAGCTTGGTTTGCTGGAGTAAATCCGAGTATTACCCAATCTTGTATTGGGGATTGTTGGGATAGTCCGATGCACTTGAATCGCTATGCAAAACCTGAAGATTATATGTGTGGGCGATTAGATCCACAATTACTATATAATCATCACGGCTACTTGTGTGAAGGCTTTGATCCTTTGTCACAATCCGCACAAGGACAAGCCTATTCAGAACAGCAAAAACAGATCAATTCGCAAGAAGCTCTCAATAAAAAGATCTTATTTTTTGCACTGATCGTCTTAGTGGCTTTAGGCATTTATTACTTCATCAAAAAAGGCAAACTCTAAGATGTTTACAGCAATTATAGCAGTCATTGGTAGTATTGTCAGTGGTACAATTGGAGCAGTTAGTCAAGGAAAAGAGCGTAAGCATCAAGAGCAAATGGCAGTCTATGAGGCAACCAAGTTTAAGCAGCTCTACGAACCTAAACGCTCTTATACCACAGTAATTCTAATTGTTCTAATCTGTATTGGAATCGCCTTTTTAAGTTATCTAATCTTAAAAAAAGACCATGAAAAATAAACGCATTTTAATCATTTCGGGAGCAGTTTTAGTCCTTGCTTTGCTTGCCTTTTTTCTCTTTCGGAGAAAGCCGAGTACAGCAGCTCTAGCAGCTGGATCAAATCCAAGTTCTCCTTATGATTACAACTATACAATTCCACAGGAATTAGAAGATGGGATTGTTCCAGCTAATCTTGGTGGGAATGGTACCAAACGTAAAACACAGCTTCCTAACAAAGTTGCTTTTGATGCCAAAGTAAAAACCATTATTAAGCAGATTATGGAAGGAGCCCCAGACAATGATTGGTATCAAAATGTATTAGCCAGCACTCAAAAGTTTTGGACAAGTGAGGCAAGTATGGATATGAACCAAGCAGTGTATCAACACGCTAGGGAATTCATTGCAGGACTCTATTTTTATAAATCTTAGTAGGATGATCAATTGGACAAAAATCGGTATTGGCTTTTTGATACTTGCTATCATTGGATTAATCACAGCCATTGTTCTTTCCCTAAAGAAAAAGGTAAACAAGATACCTAAGTACACCTTTAGCCCAGAGCAGGAGAAGTTCCTAAGCATATTACACCCAAGTGTAGAGAACCGATTTAGAGAACTAACCCACAAGATGCAGCAAAAGGGATGGGAAGTCATTTTTACAAGTAGCTATAGAACCTTTGCGCATCAAGCTAGACTTTATGCTGAGAATAATCAAAATGCCAAAGCAGGGAGAAGCCGACACAATTACGGCTTTGCCATTGATATTAACCTTAGGAAAGATGGTGTACAATTGCGTAAAGCAAGTAGCAAAGCTAAATGGGAAGCAACGGGAATCCCTCAAATGGCTAGGCAGCTAGGCTTTACTTGGGGCGGTGATTTTCCTAATTATCATGATCCTGTTCACTTTGCAATTAATCAACCGAGTATTGACGACTTATATCAAAAAGCCATTGCTCAATTTGGTGCTAACCCTGAGCAAATCAAGGGAAACCAAGTAAACTTATAGATGATGAGAATAGACGATTTTGGAACAATTTATAATGCTCAGAATAACGTTTTTCCAGCTGTTTAGGCTGTAATTCGTAATCAATATACAATACCTTTTGAGCAGGTGATTCTAGCTTAAATCCTTCAATTGCCTCTCCCCTACTAATACTGTCTGCAATTTGTATGGCAATGATAGATTTACCTGTATTGGAACCTGCAAAGAACAAGCAAATTTCCTGTTCGAACCAAAGTTCAGAAAAAAGCATATTGGGAACCTCCTGTTGCTTTGCTTCTTCTATGACTTCGTTCATGGTGCGAACTTGGAAAAAATTGCTGGGATTAAAGTTATTAGTGAATGCTTGTTTTTGACGCTTGATTGTATTGAGTAGATCCTTTCCTCCTTGATTCAAATCCATTATTATTGTGCTTTTAGTGGTTGTCGAAAATTAAATAAATGGGGCATTTCTTTCTCTAGTTTCTGAATGGTCTGTTGGCGATAAGCCTCCTTATTTATCCATGTTTGAAACTTGGGATGGCTGTGGTAATCATTGCTCAAATTCTCTGTAATGTGTAGAGGTTGTTTGCGTTGTTCTAAGAGTTGTTTGCTGTAAGAAGCAAACTTGGCGATTCGAAGCATCTGATTACTCATTCTATCCAACATCTTTTGATTGCCCTTTTCAGAATAGAAATCCACCGCTCTTTGCATCTCCTTCAAAACTTCTTTTAGATCTTGATAGAGATGCTCGAATTGAGCATCTCCCAAGATCGGTTCTATGGTACTCATAGACTTTCTACGGTTTTAAATTGGGATAATTTTTCTTTCCAATATTTCAATTTTTGTGTTCTTCTAGTAAGAGTCTCCTTGAGGCGTATTTTCTTCTGAGGATCTAAGCACTCTTTTAGTTGTTCCAATGTAGCATTCACACGTTTATAGTAAGTTCTTAATCGCTTGGTTACTTCTTTCTGAGTAAGCTCTTCAACCTCTCCAGTGCGTTCATTTTTATGTTCAATTACACCTAATACTGAAGTTGTTGTTGGACTGTTTCCAGAAACTGTTTCCTTGCTGAAATCGCTTGTATTGACAAGCATTCTTGAGGTTTTCATAGTGTTTGTGTTTGTGTTGAAATCTTGATTTGTTTCCAATGTTTGGGGAGTAAGATCAGGATCTAGTTTGGGTTCTAAATCTACCTTAACTCCCTTATTCCCTTGCTTCATAAATCCTTGAATGATTGTTCTCTGTTGGGCTTGTTCTTCTTGGATTACTTCTTTGGGAGGATCTTCTGTTTCTACTTTTGTTTCTTCAACTGTTTCCTCTGTAATTGCTGTTTCTGTCAAGGTTGGATTCTTATATTGAATCTTAGCTTGTACCTGTACACGTTCTAGTAAACACTGCCAATCATACCATTCTACATAGAACATTGTGAGTAAGAAAACTAGCTCACTAGCAATTGTAATATAGCCTAAGATATTGGCATTTTGTGTATTCTCATTTTGATGATTAGCCAAAGCTTCTTGGTGAGCCTGAGCTACCTGTTGTAATTTAATTTCATTGCGTTCAATGGCAGCTTTTCGCTCGGAAATATGAGCTTGTTCTAAAGCATGAATTGCATTTTCTATTTTATTGTAACGCCAATGGCTTGTTCCTTTCTTTTTGAATTCATTAATACTAGTTTGTTTTTCATCAATCATCTTTTGGTAACGAGCATCTAAAGCTTCTATACTTTCCAGTTGAGCAACTGGAGCAGTAGGAGCTACATTCAATAAGTTGGGTAACTGTCTACTCATCCAAAAGGAAAGTCCAATGCTTACACCAACTAAGAGTACCAAACCAAATACATTGCTACCTGACCACGATTTTTCGGCTAAGCCAATTCGTAGTAAATTGGAACTAGAGCTTCTTTTCAGTACCTCTAAACAACCTGCTATAATTAGGCTCAAACCTCCTCCTAAAATTAGAATCAATAATAATGGTAGGAATTGACCAAATTGTAGGTAAACGAAATAGGTAAGTGCAGCTGCACCTGTCCAAAAAGAGAAACTATTGCTGCAAAAGCTAATGAATAAAGCCGATAAACGGACTTTTGACCAACGCTCTGAATAAGGACGAGGTTTATATTTTTGCTCCAACCTTTCTTGCAGTTTCTGTTCAGACATTTCAGCATTGTTAGTTTGTGATTTCTCCCGATGTTGGTTTTCTAAGGATAATTTCATAAGTTTACTTTTGTAATTATTTTACATTTAACCCATTCACTAGACTTCCACATCAACAGTGAGTGGGTTTTTACTTTCCATGAGACATACTTCTTCCAGTCCCAAAATGCGGCACATTTTGAGCAATGGTATGAATTAAGAACTTGATTCTTTCTTCTTTACAAATTTAGAGTAGGGGCAAGGATTGCTTGAATCTTTGCTTTCAGTTTGACTTTCTTAATAGCTAGTTTCTTATCCATTAATTGTTCTTGAGCCTTACTTTCACCAAGTAGCTTTTGTTTGGCTTCAACATAGTAAGAACTCGTTCTGTAGTAGGCTTTCTGCTTTTCTCTCATTTCCTGTACAGCCTCAACTAAGCTTAGATAGCTCTTTAGGAAACTAAGATATTCCTGTTGTAATTCGCTTATCATCCTTAAAAAGCTTTGCGCAATTCATCCATTTCCTTGAGGGTAATATGTTCAAAACCCAATCTGTATTCTTGTATCAATTCTCGTACACTTGTCTCCAGTAAATTTGCAAACTTCTTAACTAAGCCCAAATCCGCACATTCAGGATTCTTAAATAAGCGGTTCAGTTTGTTAGAACTGATCCCTAATCTTTGGGGTAATTGCTCAAAAGCTAAGGCTGTAATTTGTGATTTTACAAACTGTTTAAAGTTAAAGTTTGACTTTGAGGATCTTTCTAGTATTATTTTTGATTGATTACTCATAGTACTCAAGTTTTAATATTTATAAATAATTCATGTTTTCTGTTTTATTAATAGTTCGTTGAAAAATTAGGCAGCAATTCTACCAAATTGTAATAATTTGAGCTTTGTTTGTCTATTAAACTCATTGTTTGGGCAAATCCCGAACTCAGAAAAAAATAAATCAAGCAAAAGTTCATTGAAATACTGTGTTTTAACATTAGCCATAGAAAAGGGCATATGCTCTTCATTTACAGTTGGATACCAGTGCATAGCTTTAGCTAAAGAAACAGCAGTTAAAGAGGCATTGAGATGAAAATGAATTTTAGCTGCACTTCTTGCTTGGCAGTGAGTAAATCCTGTAAACTGTTTGCCATCTCGGAACAAAAGTTCAATTTGGCATCTTGCTTTATAGGCTAAAAATAAATCAATACCAGACATACTCGTATCTGTGCTACAAAAGGTTTTGACCTTTTGAATCGTCCCGTTTTCGTTTAAGTAGTGTAGCACTGCCACTCGACACCATCTCTTG
>JAKVCT010000321.1 GCA_022448995.1 Saprospiraceae bacterium | reverse complement strand
TCTACTAAGGAAGTATCCTTTACGTTATTGTATCTATCAGGCTTTTCAACATCAATCACAGTTAGTAAGCGTCCATTGCCGTAAACACCCAAGTAATTATTGGAAAGTTTTATGGAATCTAACTCTTCTTGTATAAATTGTTCAACTTTGGTAGCTTGAACAAATTCTAATGTCATCTTATCTGTCTTGTTATTTAATCGTTGGTGCATAAAACGCTGGCTTACCCATTGCTGAAGTGCTTGGGCTTTTCTAAATAACACCCACGCTGTACGGTGATCTTCTTTGGCTACAATAAAATTCTGTTTAGCATTCAATTCTCTATAGTAACTAGGAGGATGACTTGCATACATATCGGGTACACTAAGATCATTCTTTCGGAATAAATAACTAGCTTTTTCATTTAGAACTTTTCTTTTGCTAATGTCTTTTTTTGCATAATTGAGATCATAATGGATTAGATATTTATGAATACTTGGATAATGTTCAAATATATTATCAGTGATTAACCCATTCTCTACAGCCATATCTATTTGTTGCAAAGCAAACTGAAAGGCTGTACCTAGATTGGTCAGCTTATATAATGTATTGACCAAGGCATTACTACCTGCTAAACGAACAGCGACTAAATCTGCTTGGAATTCCATTTGTCTAGACATAGAAGACTGTAGATAATTCAAGCGATTTGCCATGATGATTAGAATTAAGCGTATAAATTCTAAAACGGGACTCAATGCCCAAGCAAACATGGAAAGACGAATAAAACCGGCATATTTCCATTTTTCAATAAATTGATCTATACGGTCTTTTTGGTAGACCATTGCATAGATGCTCTGATTGATCATATGAGAGTAGGTACCCAAACGCATAGAGCGTTGTGTGAAGTGTCCGAACTCATGTGCCAAGACAGCCTTGAATTCGGATAGATTAATTCCATTGACCAAACCTAAACCAATCAGTAGGTTTTTATTGCTCGATTTTAACCAACCTAAGGCTGGTTTGTCATAAAAAACCTTAGCATTGATGCTAGCATCTACAAATACCTTTTTTGGCATAGGTGCATCTGCAGCTTGGCTAATTTCTTGAATGAATTTGAAAAGTTCAGGATAGTTTTCTGCACGAATTTCTGTGTATTGACTGTAGTCAACTTTTCTCCGATGAAATAGAAATTTCAATAGAAAAACTAGAAGTGTAGCTGCCATGGTTACAATCCCAATCTTGAATCCAATGCTGATAATTGACCACCTTGGTAATGGATAGGCTATGCTCCAATATAGAAACCAACTGGCTGCTGCTACTAAGCTTAGATAAACCAATACAAAGACCAATAGCCCAAGGAACATACCGGTGACTTTTGTTTTATAAGAGCTATTTAATGCTTTTGTATGTTTGTTTTCTGTGTTTTGCATATGTTGGAGAATGTATGTGTTTTTATTTTTATAGCGAGGCACTAAAGTACCACGCTCAACTTTTTTGGAAAATGATAGGACTGAAATCCAACCATTTTTAATAAGTTTTTATCATTATCAACAAGGAGTGACTGTAGTCCGCTATTGTTCTCCTAAAGATTGTATCGACCTCTAGGGGGGGAGTTTAGTGCCACCCTAACGAACGCAATGCCACCCAGCTTACCAGCTACCACTTGCACCACCACCACCAGAAGAACCACCACCCCAACTACTATCACTGTAATCACTATAGTCAGAATAAGAGGATGAATAATCAGAATAACTACTGTAGCTGCTAGAACTTGAGCTTGAGCTTGAACTATAACTATTGCTACCATTATAATAAGTCTTAGTCCTGCCTCGCTTAATTCTTTTCAGATGGCAGGTGATATTCTCTATCGATCTTTCATAGAGTATGATACATTCTTTGATTGGGTAATCTTTTTCTTTGAGTTCCTTCGCTGTTGTTATAATATATTCTTGTATCTTTTCTCTACTTTTGATGGTATATCGACCCACATACTGTAGATAAGTATCTGGATTTTCGTACTCTTGAATAATCTCAATGAGTTTATCACGATCATAACCAAAATATTCCAGGGGATTTAGAACAACCGTTCTCCAATGATTAACTGCTCTTCTAAGCTTAGTAAGCTCATCTGTATGCAAATTTTTATCGCGCCGCTCTTCCCAATATTGAACAACTTCCTTAAACTCTTTTTCCTGTTTTGCACGTTCAGTTTTATCCCAAAGGTCATGGGTGAAAATACCTTTTTCTTTGATTTCTTGAGCTACTTTTTGTAGATGAATATCATTGCGCAAGCTAAGTTTCTGATTAGTATTATGAACTAACTCAGAAATTTCGGTATAGAACGCTTCGGCAGCTTTCACATCTGAAAACCAATCTTTTGTCAAAAATGTTTTGAGAAATTCTTTATAGCGAGTATTTATATGTTGTTGTTCCTTGTATTCATTGGTATTCTTAGTCCAGTATTCTTCATCTAAGAGTTCTTTCACCTTTAGATAAAAAGCTTTTTTGTCTTTGGAAATAAATAAACTTAAATAATGATGTTCTTTGTCTAAACGACTTTTTTGCTTGTTGTTTAATTTATCATTTGGAATTTGCTCAAAGAAGTCAAATTCTTTCTGAATGCGTTCTCTTAGGTAATCCCAATGTGCTGGAATGAGTTGCTTAGAATTAAGCATGGCAAACCGTTCTCCTAATTTTGCATAAATTTTGATTTTGGATGCATTTTCCTTTTTATTCCAATTATTTTTAAGCTGTATATTTTTATGATAAATATTTTGTAATAAAATGAATTGTTTGTTAACGTCAGCACCATTTTTATAGAATTTCTTCTTGAGAGCTATAAATTCCGATTCTATATAATCTTCTTTGTAATAATACTGCAGATTCTTTTTGATTTGGTAAGTACTGTCGAGTTCCAAATCAGAATATTGATCAAACAAATCCAATGCATTAACTAGTAAAACATAGACAGAATATTGATTTTTATTTTCTAAATGGGGTAATACTTTTTTAATTTTAGTGGTAAGACCTTCTAACACAATGTAAACTAGGAGTGGCAACCAAATTTGTGGATATTGAAGATAGTCTTGGGCTTGACTTATAACTAACCCAAACGGGTTTTCTGCACAAGTATATAAATAATAAATAGCAGGCAATAGAAGTAGAACTGTAATAATTCCCCAAACCGATCCGCGTTGGAATGTAAATTCTCTTAAATAATTATTTAATCGGTTGTTATCGGATAGATAACGACCAAAACTAATTAACCAATAAATCGCTGTCCAAGCAAGAGCAAGGTATAAACTTGTTGAAGCTAGGGACTTTAAGCTTGAAAGAATAGAAAAGATACTTAGGTAATTAATAAGAAATGTACTCCACAAAACCAGATGGAAACTGATTTGTAGCGCTTTTTCCCAGCTAGTTTTCCTAGTATAGGATGGAAACTTGATTAGTGTCAATGGATAGACCAAGAGTGCTGGAATAAGTCCTAGTTCCCAATTCCAATCTGATCCTGCAAAGAAACCAAGAGGGATTAAAAAACAGAATAAATAACGACTTTCATTATTACGACTTCCATTTTCTTTTTTATAAAGATTTGTTCTGTAAACGGTCATGTGTTGAACGTGATAGGCGGCCATAATAAATAGGAAGAGAAGGTAAAACGTGCTTATTAGATTACTTGGGCTAATAGAACTTGATTGGTTTTTACGAGTATATTCTAATTCTAGTTTTTGGATCAAGGCTACACTTGCTGATTCAATGCCATTTGAATAATTATTTTCCTTAAATGCAGGTATTATTTCCTCCGTTATAATTTTTTTAGCATAAATATCAGGTATAATAGATTCTAAACCATAACCAACTTCAATTTTTATCGCTTTATTCTTAACTGCAACTAACAACAACAAACCATTATCCTCTTCCGCTTGTCCAATTCCCCAAGTATTGAATAGTTTATTAGCAAAATCTTCTACACTGTATTCTCCTAATGAATCAACAGAAACTATAGTGAACTGTATACCTAGTTCTTTTTCTAAGCGCTTATGTTCTTGTTTCAATCTCTCCTGCGCAGCATCATCTATGATATTCCCAAAATCATTAATAAGGGGACTTGGGTCTTGTTTTGGGGGGATTTGCGAATGTACTTGAACTGTTAATAAGAAAAGTAGACTATAAATTAGGTATTTCATCTTGATCAAGGGGGTTAGGTTAATAGCTGGAGCAGATCTAAAATTAGAGTATTGGTTACAATAGTTTGTGAAGGGTTTAGCAAAGCTAAAAGGAGCTTTTTTATAGATGTTTTAGAATAAATTTAGATATGCTTTTAATCTCCAATTAAAAATAAGAAAAAAGTAGAAAAAAAATAATTTTCAGTGGAATAGGAGCTGCCAATACTTTAACTATTTGCTATTCAATTAATTGCGAAGCAGTTTTAGAACATGTGTTGTTTGTTTTACATTTAGATTTAATAGTAAAACTTTTAAAAAAGATAATCAAACTAATTTTTGGAACGGTTTTAGACTATACAATGGCAAAGAATAGATATATTAAACTAACTCTAGTTTTAAATTACATTTCATAACTATATATAGTTTATTTACAGTATACTACATATTTAAAATACTTACCAATTATGAAATTACAGTACACTACTTTCGTTTTAATATTGAGTTTGATTCCTTTTTTATTAAATGCACAAACTAAGCGAAAAGCTCAATTACATTCACTAAAGTCTGTTGAATTAGTTTACCAAAATGAGGATTGTTACGAAGGGAATTTATTGGCTGCTCGCGTTCTATGTCATTTTGATAATGGCGATGCAACATTTATCGGTAGTCAAGAAAATAAATTGCGCATGAGCGATTTTGAATTTAGTGTAACAGAAGGTGGACGTTTGGAGAGAAAAAAGAGAGACTTGATTTTAATACAAATTAATAAAATCGTACAAGATGATTTATCTGTACAAGTGATTCAGAAATATCGTCATAAAGAATATGTTTCAGAGCGTCTAGATTTTGCGGTAGCTAAGTTTGAGCAATTTGAGTTGAATTACAATAATATTGATGTCTTTCCTGGTAATAATTTCGTTTGTGACGTTGTTGGAATCTTAGATAATGGTTTAGCTGTTACATTAGGTAGAAACAACTTATTGACTGTACATGATTTGGGAATTCGTGTAAAACGAGCAGGAATCATGATGCATCAAAATCGTAATAATTTTAGAATGGCGACTGCATTTAACTGTATTGATGATCCAATTATTGAGGTAGAATTAACTTATGGGAATCGTTTTCAGGGAGTTGTGGAGATTCCTGTTCACTTCAATATTTCTTATGGATTGCATTATGATGGAATGAGCGGAGTAGATGGCTAT
>JAKVCT010000320.1 GCA_022448995.1 Saprospiraceae bacterium | reverse complement strand
TTAAAGAACCTACCATAATACCGATGGTGGCAGCAAAGCTTGCCACAGTCGGCTTCGCCTCCGAACCTTTTCAAGGGCTATTAGGCAGAACCTTTGCCTTGTTAAATTAAAAAACCCCGAAGGGCTCTACGAAGTAAACCCCGAAGGGCTCTGCGAAGTAAAATGCTAATTTCTTACCACACAAAAAATACTTAAATAATCTTTAATAGAAGTTGTCAAAACAGCTTCTTACTGATCTTTTTTTTATGAGAAACTTTTTTTTTAGTAATTCCATCTATCTTTTATTATTCTTATTCCTAGGTATCCAAAGCCACGCACAAAAAGTATCAGATGTTCGGTACTCTTTGACGCCTTATGGCGATGTTCATATCTATTACACTGTTGCGGGAGAATCTACCGATAGTACTGTTCAGTTACGTATTGCCTATTCTTATCCAGATCGTTATGGTAATAAAAAATGGCTAACCTTGAAACGCGATTATTTTGATGTAATTGATGGAGAAGTCTATGCACGTGGTGATATTGAGTTGGTGAATATCAAAAACTTTGTAGAAACTGCTGAAGTTCAATTTGAGATTGTATCCAATGGTCGTGTGGTACAGCAGTTATACTTTGAAAATCTATTGGAAAGAGCTGTAGAGATAGAACCGCAGGTTTTTGCGCCTGTTGCAATAGATAAAAATACGGTAAGGCCCAAACCTGATAAGCGCCTAACACCTAGTACTAACAAAACGAATGAACCTTATAAACCTGACGAAAATACAACCTATGTCAAAGTAGATCGTATAGCTGCTACTGCCAAAATTATTCGCACAGGAACTCCTATCCGAGGATTAATAAATCGCCGCATTATTCAACGTTGTTATAATTTTGAGAATTTAGGTTTTCCGCAAGAAGGGGTAGCTTGGTTTTATGTAGGGGTGTCTGAATCTGGGCGTGTTTTTACAGCTATCTATACTGTAAAAACGACCTCTGGAGAGGAATCTAGCATTACTGATGAAGAGCAAATCAAGATTGCGAGATTATGCGTTAAAAAATTCCGTTTTAATTCAGTAAGTCGAAGTGTGGGTAAACAGTATGGCTTTGTTCCTGTTTATTTTAGTAATTGATCATTTTCAATTACATAACAATATGCCTAGATTACAATTAACGACAGAAGTAGAACAAGATTATAAAACAGTTTTTGAAGGCTTTACAGATGAGCTATTCACGCAACTCAAACCACCAGGTGTTTCAATGAAACTACTCCAGTTTGGGGGTTGCCGAAAAGGAGCTGTTGTGGAAATAGAATTAAAGATCTTGGGACTGATTCGACAGACCTGGAAAAGTACAGTTATTGATTTTGAAGAAAATGAATCTGAGATCTACTTTGTCGATGCAGGAGAAGGAAAAGACTTGCCGTTTTTTCTAAAAAAATGGAAACATCATCACAGAATCATCAATAATGGCCAAGGAGGTACAACCATTATTGATGATTTTGAATATCGTGCACCTCTAGGGCTCAATCTACTACTGCGCCCTGTACTTTGGATGCAATTTGCCTACCGTAAACCTATATATAGAAAGGTATTCAAACGCTTAGCTACCGCCAAACAGCGATAAAATTTCTCTAAGAGAAACCTTTTCATATTCTTTGGGTATACCAAACTTAAAATCACTCTTGTTGGGTGCTTGATGCGAAATATCCTTAGCGGTAATTATCATTTTAGTCTGCCCATCGCTAGTTTCTATCTGCAATGGGAAACCTTTTAGTTTCCCATACATCTGCTCAATCAACTCATTGCCCTTTGGACGAATTTTATCACAAACATACATAGTAGAAGTATTTCCATAAGCATCCAAAAGCACAACTTTTCGGCAGGTGTAGCCCAATATTTTTTGTGTTTTACTAGAATGTGTAATTTGGCTAGCATTGAGTAGCATTTCAACTCGATCACGTACCTTCTCATAGTTCTTGTTCTTGAAATCTACAGCTTTCTGCTCTCCCATCAAATTCATCAAGCCAATTCCCTTGTTATCTCCATCATCCACTGCAAAATTAGCACTAATCATCCCTCCCATTACCAAAGCATTATACTGACTCATATCTCCATTGAAGGAAGCTGATAATTCAGAATTATCCATCATTGCTAACATGCTTTGATTAGATTCTACTTTGAGATTGTATTTAATTATTCCATCAGTAAAGCTTTTCTGTGCAAAAATATTGCTCGCTAGCAAAACCAAACAAAAATTCATGAGATGTTTCAAATATGGCATATTCTTAGCTTTTTAATTAATAGTCATTCGTGACTTTTTATTCTTTTCTATAAAAACAATAGTTAATTAGTTATAAACTCTGATAGGCTTCGTACTCTGCTCCTTTGCAGACCATAAACTTAAGTAGGTAGATAAATAAAATTAGCTTTAGTGCAAGTTCCAAAGAGTTTGCCTCCTAAAGCATTTCAATGTTTACTGTAAAAAATAATATCTCCCTACTCATATCTAATGAGATTAACACTAGATTATAGTATCTGTTGTTGTCTCAGGAATATAATCATGATTATCTATAAAAAACCAGCTGTTTTAGGATTCATCCAACTGCTCTAAATTGCTCTCAATTATAAGACCAAAATAGAACACTTCCTAATTTTATTTATCTAGGTTATTAGATAGTTCTAGCCGACTAAAGTTTTCCACCTTCACCAAGACATTCAATAAACCCTAATAATCAACAACTTACAGATACAAAAAATACTTCAAAAAAGAATAGTTATACTTTTTTTAACAATAGTTGAACTTTTGTAAAAGTTTTTTTGTAGTACTGATTGTCATATTTAGATATGACAGGTATTTTAGGATACTTAAAAACACATTTTGATTGGTAAACTGATAAAGTGTGTTGTAAAGCCCGATGCCAGCTTTGTAATTTTCGGACATCTTATAGAAAACCCTAAGCAATTGAGAACGATCCGCCAAAATACTGAGTAGTTTGATGTATTTTTACTTATTTAAGTGCCTCGCCATCACTTATAAAACTTACATAAACTATTGAATTCTACTTAAAAGTTCGCTGATTTTTATTTTTTCACTTATTGACAATTATAATTTTACAAAAATTAACTTCATACATCCTTTTAATTGTCAATAACTTAGGAATCTTAAAAGGCTTAAGGAAGTTAAAGATCGACGAACTAATAATTCACAGAACATCAAATAAAAACGAATATAAGATATGACCGATTAGTGAGTAACTACCTAAGAGAACGAAAGTAATCAGCAAAAGATAACTATGAAAACGCTTGGACTGTTACTTAACTCCATATTACTTGTTAGAGTGAAACACTATAAGCACCAAAGGCTATTTGCGAGATGCAAATAGCCTTTTTTAAGTAGGGACTTTTGCTTCGCAAATCACCCTAATTAAATTGTATTAGAATCTACTAAGAATCTAAAACAGAAAATTATATTTGATTAGCAAAGATTGTGTAAATGAAACTCTCCTTCCTGTCTCCTCATAGCCATTCACTCCTGTAGTTAAATCATTATCTGCATCAATCTGTACCAAAACATCGTGATCATAAAACAAAATTGTCCCTAAAGAAATAGACAAGCCTTTAAAAATGTACAAATCTGTGGTTGTTACCCATTCTACATCAATAAACTGAGGATCCCTCAAGTAATTAGAATATAGAGTTAATCCTGTAGAGAAGGAAAGTCGATGTTTATCTTTGTCTCCCTCTTTATATTTTAGAAACTTCCCTGCATATGTTGCCTTCAACATTGCCCCTAGATGAATCGCGGTCTTAGCATAATAAGTACTATCTGCTGTCAGACCTGTTGGACGCATACTCCAAACCTTACGAAAGTCATCCTCTGTAGCATACTTCCCAAACGGATTTCCATGCAAACTAGCAGTTCGATCTGTATTTCCCAACATTGCAATAGAATCGTTTGCTACTGTAATTAATTTTAGTGATGCAGGTGATAACAAAACAGCTAAACCTTTCAAAGCGCCTTTCTGAGGTTTGTAAGCAATACCTGGAGAAACAGCAGTTGTAGCTGGTGCTAAAAACTGAGAAATAGGATGTGAAGGACTAGTTCCTGGCTGATGACTCAAATAATTTCCCTCATAAGTTGGTGTTACTTGGCTCAAAAAAGTAAGATCAAAAGCATAAGCAAATGGATTCTCAGGTCTCAACTCATAAGCAAATAAAGAACTCAGACGTAACTCGTCTATTGCTTTCTGAAAAGGTTTTTTACCACGTCCTAAACGTTGTACACCAAACTGGAAAGAAGCTGTATTATCCCAGGAAGCTCGTCCTTTTTTGTATTTGGCGAAAGCCGTAATATTCCCACCTAAACCAAGCCTATTTTCGCCTGCTCCTACTCTAGGATTAATCAATAAAAGCTGTGCAAAATCCAGCCCAATCCCCCCTCCAAATTTCCAAGTCTTGTTCTCTGTTGGTTGCTCCTCTTGTGCAAGTACTGGATTTTGAAAACTTATAATAACTCCTAGCAACAAACATATATATTTTATCATGACTTTCTATTTTTTAGATTTTATAGAATACTCTGTGATTACTATCACAGATTGACAATCAAAAATAGAAGTTATTACGAATTTTGACGAATAATCTCCACTTTGGTATTCATAATTTGGTGTTGGGGAATCACAACTCTCCTAGCCCCTTCTTCCACAAATAAGGTTACGGAAACATTATCTAGCTGAATGATTGTTCCTTGATACTCGTCAACCTTGATTTCATCTCCTAGTTGAAATTTTTTCTTCGCATAACTAGAAGCCAGAATATTTTGTAACATGGTTCGAGAAGATAGTCCAAACCCTACAGCAAATGCTATCACAATTCCACCCAAAATAATTTGTATATTTTCGGTGAGAAAGTCCGTATCCATGCCTGCCTGCTCCAGGGCTGTAATCGAGAGTGTCAATAATAGAAAATAAAAAATAAAACTACTGATGAGCTTTCCAGAAGGAATATTCAACGATTTGAAAGCAGTAGAAACAGCATTTTTAACAAAGTTAGCAACAATAATCCCCACGACAAAAACAATAGATGCAGCAATAAAACGAGGCATATAGTTTAGGATGTCTGCAATTTGCTTAGAAACAATACTCATACCCAAGGAATCAGAAGCAGCTATAATAAAGATAAGCCACAAGGCATAATATATAGTTTTGGAAAGAAAACTACTCGCACTAAGTTCTAATCCTGAACGCTGTACTACCTCAATCTCTTTCAGTTTATCTGTAAGGCGATCTGCCTTGACAGCTACCAACAAGCGCTTCACTACCTTTGATAAGGTTCGGGCAATCAGCCAGCCTGCAACTAGTAACAGAAATGCCCCTAGAAGC
>JAKVCT010000032.1 GCA_022448995.1 Saprospiraceae bacterium | reverse complement strand
ATCCCTACGTTTTTCGCCTCGTTCAGCATCAAAAAATCTTGTGAATTATTATAAAATTAATTACGTCCACCTACTTATCATTCAAAAAATTGTATTACAGAGTATTTTGTATTAAAAATACAACTTTAATAACAAACAATAGTTCGTGAAGGGTTAGCGTGGCTAAGTATATCATAGTCAGCTTGGTTAATTTCTTTTAGGTTTGTAAGGGGCTGATTATCAGTCTTTAAGAGTTATGTAGTGTTTCGCGAAGCTAAGAAATGTTTTTCAACTTTAACTTTGTCGAGCCTTTAACGGGATTGTAAGAAAATTAAAAAATCAACGAACTATCAAAATGTAAAGACATGGTAAAAAAACGAATAGCAATCAATGGCTTTGGTCGAATTGGTAGAATGACACTCAAGAATTTATTAAGTGTCAAAGATGTAGAAGTGGTAGCAATCAATGATTTGACCAAAACATCTACATTAGCACATTTATTCCGTTATGACTCTGTACACGGGCGATTTAGAGGAGAAGTAGAAGTTGGAGAGAACAAAATAACAATTGATGGCACGGATATTCAGGTTTTTGCAGAACGTGATCCAGCAAACTTACCTTGGAGAGAATTAGAAGTAGATATCGTCTTAGAATGTACAGGCTTTTTTAGGAAAAGAGAACAAGCAGCTATTCATTTAGAGGCCGGAGCCAAGCGCGTCATTTTGTCTGCACCTGCCAAGAGCAAAGGAGTACCAACTATTGTTCGAGGAATTAATGAAAATATTGTACAAGATACAGATACTATTATTTCAAATGCATCTTGCACGACCAATTGTTTAGCACCATTGGTGAAAGTAATCGATTCTAATTGGGGAATTGAGCATGGCTTTATGAGTACTGTACATGCTTATACAGGAAATCAGCGTTTAGTAGATGCGCCTCACAAGGATTTGAGAAGGGGACGTGCTGCAGGTGTTAATATGATTCCTACAACTACTGGAGCCGCCAAAGCTCTAGCCTTAGTTATGCCAAGTATGAAAGGTAAGATCAAGGCTTCTTCAATTCGAGTACCTGTTCCATCTGGTTCCTTGGTAGACTTAGTTGTGCAAGTGAAAAAGAACGCAGTCTCTTCAGAGGAAGTGAACCGCATTTTCAAGATCTCTGCTCAGACTCACCTAAAAGGTATTTTGGAGTACTGCGAAGATCCTATTGTTTCTTCAGATATTTTATCCAACCCATATTCTTCTATTTTGGATGCAGCACTGACAGAAGTACATCATAATATGATCAAGGTAGTCGCTTGGTATGACAATGAAGCAGGATACTCAGCACGTTTATCAGAATTAGCAACTATATTTTAATAACTTATTAAATACTCAAGTTTAGTGTATTTACAAGATTTAGCACTTAAGGATCAGAAAGTACTAGTTCGAGTGGATTTTAATGTTCCATTGGACAATAATTTTCAAGTGAGTGATGATACTCGAATTAGAGCAGCCCTACCAACCATACAATATATTTTAGCAGCGGGTGGAAGCGTGATTTTAATGTCTCATCTAGGACGACCACAAAAGAAACTCAAAGATGATGGAACTGTAGATAAAGAGCGTTTTTCGTTGAAACATATTGTAGACCACTTATCTAAATGTGTAGGAAAAGTAGTGAAATTTGTTGCAGATACTACTGGAGAAGAAGTAGAAAAAGTAGCAGCCAATTTACAAGCAGGAGAGATTCTATTATTAGAGAATACACGTTTTTATAAAGAGGAAAAAAAAGGAGACGAATCATTTGCACAAGCCTTGGCTAAACTAGCAGATGTGTATATAAACGATGCTTTTGGGACAGCTCACCGAGCACATGCTTCTACCTGTACTGTTGCTCAATATTTTGGTCAAGATAAAAAAGGATTTGGTTTCTTAATTCGAAAAGAGTTAGAAGAAGCAGAAAAATTAAATAATGATCCAGCTAGACCTTTCACAGCTATTGTGGGAGGAGCAAAAGTATCTGATAAGATTGTGTTATTAGAAAAACTGCTTGATAATGTGGATACGATCTTGGTAGGTGGAGGAATGGCTTATACTTTTTGGAAGGCTAAAGGTGGTAAGATTGGAAATTCTTTGGTTGAAATGGAACGTTTAGAGGCTGCTAATACGATCTTAGCAAAAGCAGCTGAGAAAAATGTAGAAATTATCTTGCCTGTAGATTCTGTAGTAGCAGATAAGTTTGATAATGAGGCAAATAATAAGGTGATGCCTAGTGATGAGATTGAGGAGGGCTGGATGGGATTGGATATAGGAACTACTGCCCAAGTAACTTTTGTCGATGCTATTGCCAAAGCCAAAACAATCTTTTGGAACGGTCCAATGGGCGTTTTTGAGCTATCTACTTTTTCCAAGGGGACAGAGAAAGTAGCTGAAGCTGTAGTAAAAGCTACTGAAAATGGAGCATTTTCTTTAGTTGGTGGAGGAGATTCTGTTGCTGCGATCAACAAATTGGGCAAGGCTGAAGCAATTAGTCATATCTCTACAGGTGGTGGAGCTGTACTAAAATTGCTAGAAGGTAGTGTACTTCCTGGAATCGAAGCGATTAAGAAGTCATAAAGTTAACCGTCGAATATTTCCTTACACTATCCATTTTACCTTAGCTGCCTGACACTTGTAGTGTTGGTAGCTAAATAACTTGTAATGACTGTGGCAGTTAAGTATGCCACAGTCGATTATTTTTATAAGCCTTTTGGGAGATTTAGTGAAGCCAAACCTTCACAGACTAAAGTTATTATGCAGACACATTTATTTATTCAGCAGTTCCGTAGATATATTGAAAAGCAAGGACTTTTTACGCTGCTAGAAGACCGAATTCTACTGGCCGTTAGTGGTGGAATTGATTCTGTGGTGATGGCTCAGTTATGCTGGGCTGCTGGGGTAGACTTTGGAATTGCACATTGCAATTTTAACCTAAGAGCTAAGGAGTCTGACCAAGATGCTGAGTTTGTAGCTCAATTAGCAGAAGAGCTAGATGCACCTTTTTATATTCGGTCTTTTGATACAGAGAAGTTTGCCAAACAACACAATTTATCGATACAGAAAGCTGCACGACTGCTTCGCTACGAGTGGTTTGAGTCTATACGACAAGCAGAAGCCTATGATTATATAGCAACAGCACACCATATCAATGATTCAATAGAGAGTATTCTGATGAACTTGACTAATGGTTGTGGTATCAAAGGGTTGAGAGGGATTGCACCCAAACAGGAACAATTGCATGTAGTGCGCCCTTTGGGGTTTTTGAGTAAAACTGATATTCAAGAATATGCACAAACTGAAAATATTGCTTACAGAGAAGATAGTTCTAACCACTCTACAAAATATACACGTAATAAGGTAAGACATTTGATTATTCCTCAACTCAAAGCTTTGAATCCTTCTTTAGAAACTACATTTTATCAAAATATTCAGCATTTTCAAGAGGCAGTATATTTGTATAATGAAGCGCTAAATTCTTGGAAGGAGAGAGTTTGCACAAAACAGGGGGAAGAGCTACATATAGAGATTGCACCTCTACAGAGTTATCCTGCGCGTTATACTTTATTGTTTGAATTGCTGAATCCTTATGGTTTTAATCGTACGCAGATTTATCAGATCATTGAGGCGTTAGCTGGGGGGGCAGGAGCGTTGTATCATAGTTCAAATTACACCCTTTTGCGAGATCGAACACATTTGATTGTTGCTCCCAGATCTGCTTACACTTTTGAGTCAATTGAAATTTTTGATCTGAGTCAGCAAACAGTGGAAATTGGACAATTTAAGTTCAGTTTGGAACAAAAAATGTACATGCCTAATCAAGACTTTAAGTTGAGTAAGGATTCTAGATGTGCTCATGTTGACTTGGCTAAGCTTAAGTTTCCATTGCGATTCAGAATGTGGAAGTCTGGGGATTATTTTTATCCAATGGGAATGCATGGTGCACGTAAAAAAGTGAGTAAGCTCTTTAAGGATTTGAAACTAAATTTATTGGAAAAATCTAAGACTGTCATTATAGAAAGTGATCAAGATATAGTCTGGGTAACGCCACACCGTCTAGATGAACGATTCAAGATTAACCTGCAAGAGGAGACAAAAGTACTATCTATAAAGATGGATTTTGTTTAAATTATTTTTTAGTGTATATTAAGATCTTTATGTTATGACAATTTATGGCAGAACTTATTACCGATCAGTACTAACTATATAAAAACTTGGACTGGTATAGTATTTTGGGAAGTGTCTGATTATTCGTTAAATACAGTAGCCCAGTTTTGAGATAGTAAGGGGGAATCATCTTGACTTTTAAGTACTGATTAATGAAAAGCATGTCTATATTTATTCTAATAAATGTAAGGTGAAAGCTCTTTTTGTATCATACCACGCCTACTTTTCGTCAACAGCTGTGTCTATTCATTCAAAATCTTGAAGGGCTTAACGAAGTTAAAATAGTATTTGTATTAACAAATGCACTAACTAGTATTAGATATGTTTTAAGTTAGAATCCATTCTCAAAGGACTTCAATGTTGAGGACAGATTAACTAAATTTATATAGCTAAAAATAATTTTAAATAACTTCATACTCTAAAATATAGGTGATCTGCCTAGAATTGTTTATTTTAGGATTAGTGTTGCCCCAAGAATAATCTAGTCTTGCTAGACAAGTAGTTAATGAAAATAAATTATGTGTAGAATAATCTACTCTTAAGCCTATAACTCCCTTAACTACTTAAAAAAACTAGGACTTTTTTTAACAGAGATGCCAAAGGCAACTTTATTTCTTTATGAGAAGTAATAAAAAAAGATTTAGTAACATAAAGGAATAATCTACTCGTTGTCATTCTAACAAAAGTAGCATTCAAAATGTCTCTGAATTTAAATTTTATTTGAAATATTTGTTTTATGAAAATAGTACCTCTATTCATTCTCCTAATATTTACCTGTACAGCTTTTGCCCAAGAAAAAGACTATTGGCCTAATGGTAAATTGAAAAGCGAGGGAGACTCCAAAGATCACCTCAAAGTAGGTAAATGGAAATATTATTATGAAAATGGTCAATTAGAAGCAGAAGGTTCTTACACTGGTAAAGCAACTAACAGTTTTTATAATGTAGTTCGGGGTGGTCGAAACTCCGCTATTGATGACAGAAAAGGAGGCGCAGCACGAAATGGGAAGTGGGTATTTTATTATAGTAATGGACAGAAGAAAGGGGAAGCAAACTATAGTAATGGTTGTCCTGCTGGAACAGTTGTGCGTTGGCATAAGAATGGGCAGAAAAGTGAAGAATCTGAGTATTTAGATTGTAAGGCAAGTGGTAAACGTAAGATGTGGGATAAGGAAGGTCGTGTGCGTTATGAGGTACAAGTTCTAGGAGGAGGAAAGAGTCTAGAGGTAGAATGGTATACTAATGGGCAAAAGAAATCTGAGATTCCTTATAAAAATGGACATCAGTATGGTCGTGTAAAGCGTTGGTATGAGAATGGCAATAAGGAAGAAGAAGTAATGATGAAAAACACAAGAGTACATGGGCAATATCGTTCTTGGTATGGAAATGGACAAAAGCAACGTGAGTTTTTCTCTGTGAATAATGTAATGAGTGGCGAATATAGAGAGTGGAATGAGGCCGGACAGCTGATTCGAGAGTATATTGAGTTGACAACAGAAAAGAAAATTCAGATTCGTACTTATTGGGATAATGGTGAATTGAAAATGCAAGGAACATCTTTAATGCCTGCTTCTTTGAGTATTCATCAGTGGCACCAAAGACGCCACCAACAGTGGACTTATTGGTACAAGGATGGTTCAGTATTGCGTACAGAAAATTATAATGATGGTCAGTTGATCAGTGTAGAAATGCCATAATATAGCTAGTTTTTGGTAGTTGTTAGACATTTCTAAAATGCTCAACAACTACCAAAAAACTCAACCCAAGGCAATCATTGCTTTCAATTCCTCTTTATATTCTATATTCTCAACCCAAGGTTGGTGCAAGGCTTCAATCCCATTATGCGCACCGACAAAAGCACCTGCCAAACAAGCAATAGAATCAGAATCTCCACTGGTCATAATTGCTCTTCTAAATACCTTATTGGGATCTTTTGGATAATATAAAAAGCACAAAAGTGCTGTGCCTAGTGCTTCTTCAGCAATCCATCCTTCGCCAGTCAATAGGCAAGGATCTTTCTCTTTTTGATCCAAAAGCAAGGCTTTTTCTACTTTTTTCAAAACTGCTAAACAGTCTTGCCAGCCATGCTCTATAAAATCTTCGGCTGTTCGGAAAGGCGGACGATTCCAAATAGATTTCAAATAATCTTTGTGGTAAACTCTAGATTGTGCTAAAGCATATTCCTTCAATTTGTTTAGTAGATTCTCAGGAGGACAACCTTCCAATAAAAACACAACAGTCATCGTAGTTAGGTCGGCTGCTGCCAATGCGGTGGGATGTGCATGTGTTAGGGCAGACTGAAATTGTGCTAATTTTGCAATAGTGGCATGATCCAAACCACGCGCAGCCAACAAAGCCAAAGGCACTACACGCATATTTGCCCCACAGCCTTTAGAGTTTTTAACAGTAGCATTTTGCCAAGCTAAGCCTTTTTCTAACTGTTCACATGCTCTGAGACAAGTCATTCCTGGAGCCCGGTTATTTCTAGGATCATGATACCATTCTATAAAATACTTGCGCAGTAAATTTTCTACAGTTTTAGGTTCAAAATTATGATTTGGAAAATGTGCTAGCATTTTTGCAACAGCAATAGCCATTTGGGTATCATCTGTAACCATGAGCATTCCAAAATCTTTGGCAATTGCTTGGTCAACTGGATAATTATTTTCAATCTCTGCCATACTCATGAATTCGGTTGGATAACCCAAAGCGTCACCAATTGCCATTCCATAAACTGCGCCTGCTATTTTATTTTTCATAGATTGTATTCTTCTTAGAACATGTTCTTAGTCCAAATGATCTTGTTGTTTAATAATATTGTCTATACATTTCTCTTAGAGAACCTAATTTTTTCCACAATTGGTCACGCCTATTTTGATAGTCAATTAAGGTTGTTTGGTAGGTATTAATCATTCCAAAACAATGGAAGGAAGCAACTAAGCCTAAGCCAAGCATAGATATAATAATAGGGACAATAGCAGCCCAACCAATAAACACAATACTGAGAAGTTCTAAAATTAAAGAAATCCCAAAAACGAAAGAAAAAAGATTAGCTGCAACCTGAAAATCCCCATCAATCTGAAAACCCATGAAGGTTGAATTAGATTTGAAATAATCCCATTCCTTATCTAGATTATGTAATTCATCTAATGGTGAAGTTTCCTTCAGTTTCATACTAAAATCATACTTCTTTTTTGGCTTGGGTTTATCAATAGGAGCTGAAGCAGTATGTTTTTCAGTATAATAAGTATTGTTCAACTGTAATACTTTGAGTGAAGTCTGACAATTGAAGCAGGTATAAAATTTAGTAGATGAAGGTAGTTTGGTTTGCACTCCGCATTCATTACAACTTATAGTTATATTTTTCATGATTTTATCAAGTACAATTTGTATAGTTATTGTAACAAACCTGATTGTTTTTTGTGATAGGTACCAGACATTTCCAGTTTATGTAGTAAGGCTTTTCTTTGTTCTTCATAACGATCTTTTGTGTTACTGTATTTATTAGCTCTTCCTATTTCACTCAATCCTGTGAAGAAAGGAATAATTCCCATAATCGCAAAGAGATACCAACCACGTTCTGCATCTATATTTAGGTAGAAATAAGCTGAAAATCCAAGAAATGCTGAACCAGCTATCAATAAAAAAGCACCCGAAAAGTGATTGGGCAAACTATAGCCTGAACCTGCAAAGGAAGATCGCATATTTTGTGTGTAAATCATCCATTCTCGATCTAAACGAGCAATTTGAGATTCTATTTCTAGCCTTTCTGATGTATTCATTCTTAGGATATTTAAAAATTATATTTTGATATTTGTGTAATAGTACAATTAAAATTCTGTAAAAATAGTTCCTTTTATTTTGAATACTCAGATTATTTGGATTCTCTTTCTTTTAAGAATAAATGGTCAAAACCAATTTGCGATTTCCGCCATGATTGCGAAATTCGCACAAATAGACACCTTGCCAAGTCCCCAAATTCAATTGATGGTTACTAATCGGAATGGTAACAGAACTACCCACCAAACTACTTTTGATATGAGCGGGCATATCATCTGCACCTTCCATGGTATGGGTTAGATAAGGTAAATTTTCAGGTACAATATCATTCACAATATTCTCAAAATCAACCCGAACACTAGGGTCTGCATTTTCATTAATAGTCAAACCTGCTGAGGTATGTTTGATGAAAATATGTAGTAAACCTTGCTTGGGTAAGTTAGGTAGTCGTTTTAATAAATTATTAGTGATCAAATGATAACCTCTAGGATAGGCTGGTAAACGAATTTCTTCTTGTTGGATCATAGGTTTTAGTTTTTAATAAGCGCAATTTTAATTGCGCTAACTACATATTTTAGATAAAAGTACGAGTATAGTTACTATTTTTGTTCATCTAATGACAATAGTCTATAAAAAGATTCAATTGAAAAGTTTATTAGTTCATTGATTTTTAACTGTGTTGAGTCTTTATGTGTTTGTAATAAATTGATAATCAAAATTATGTGTAAAATTTTGCTTGTCAAGTAGTAAAAAATTAACGAACTATCAAAAGTTATGTCATAAAGTAATAATGATTAATCTTAAAAAACAATAGATATAAATATGAAAGAAGCATTTATTGTGGATGGTATCCGCACAGCAATCGGTAAATTTTGTGGGACATTGTCGCCTGTACGCACCGATGATTTGGGAGCGCATGTAATCAAAACTTTAGTAGAACGCAATCCG
Source organism: Saprospiraceae bacterium (assembly GCA_022448995.1). Taxonomy (GTDB): domain Bacteria; phylum Bacteroidota; class Bacteroidia; order Chitinophagales; family Saprospiraceae; genus JAKVCT01. The sequence goes on along the minus strand of JAKVCT010000032.1, from coordinate 20,495 downwards.
AATGTGCCTAAAGAGGCTTATGATGATGTGATTATGGGATGTGCAAATCAGGCAGGAGAGGATAACCGAAATGTAGCAAGAATGTGTTCTTTATTGGCAGGTTTGCCTTGGTCTGTTCCGGGGGAAACGGTGAATCGTTTGTGTTCTTCTGGACTCTCTGCTATTGTACATGCAAATAGAGCAATCAAAACGGGGGATGGTGACTTGTTTGTAGCAGGTGGTGTAGAGCATATGACACGTGGACCTTGGGTGATTTCTAAGGTTTCAAAGCCTTTTGGGCGTGATGCGCAAATGCATGATTCTAGTTTTGGTTGGCGTTTTATCAATCCTAAACTGGAAGCTCTATATGGAACAGATGGAATGGGAACGACAGCAGAAAATTTGGCTGAGTTATATAATATCAATCGGGAAGATCAAGATAAGTTTGCTTATAATTCTCAGATGAAAGCTGCTGCTGCTCAGCAGTCTGGTCGTTTGGCTAAAGAAATCGTAGCAGTGAGTATTCCGAGACGTAAGGCTGATCCAATCATTTTTGATCAGGATGAGTTTATCAAGCCGACCACAAGCTTAGAAGTTTTGGCAAAATTACGTACTGCTTTCAAAAAAGTAGGTGGTTCAGTTACTGCAGGAAACGCTTCTGGACTCAATGATGGTGCTGCAGCTACTTTGATTGCCTCTGAAGATGCAGTGAAGCAGTATGACTTGAAACCTTTAGCTCGTATCGTGAGTTCTGCAGTGGTTGGAGTAGAGCCACGTATTATGGGAATTGGTCCTGTAGGTGCGTCTAATAAGGCATTAGCGAAAGCGGGATTGAAAATGGAAGATATGGGAATTATTGAGTTGAATGAGGCTTTTGCTGCACAGTCTTTGGCTTGTATTCGTCAGTGGGGATTAGCAGACAATGATCCTCGTATCAATCCGAATGGTGGTGCTATTGCCATTGGTCATCCACTGGGTATGACTGGTACGCGTATTATGCATTCTGCTGCTTTGGAATTGCATCAGCAAAATAAGCGTTATGCTTTGGTAACTTTGTGTGTTGGTGTTGGACAAGGTTATGCTTGTATTCTAGAAAAGGCCTAATTCAGCTTGATGGCTATGGTAAGTGGATATTTTGGCCTTTTACTTCGTAGAGTAGCCTTTCACTGAACCCTTAGTATCTTGTAGTAAACCTTGAAAGGATCAGTGAATCTCAAACGGGTTTTAGCTATTTAGGGAGTATTTAAATTACATTAGTAATTTTGATGAAAAAGTATTATTTTAGCTAGTTATACAGTGTAAGATTAGGAGAGGCTTAGAAAAGTTTTAGGTGACAAGACCTAGAAAAAGATGTTGGGAACACTAGTATATCGTTAAGGTGAGTTAAAGTGAAACTAAGATATTTTTAACTAAAGTCCTTGCTGTTTATTGTTGTATTTGCTTGTAAATCAGCTTTTTGTTTTGTATTTAGGAGTTGGTTTGCTCTTCTTTAAATTAATATATGAAAACTTGTTTATTATAAAAAAAATAAAAACTCTCTTACTTTTGAATTGTCCTAAGGGAATGGCATAATCGCCCAACTACTCTAGTAATTACCTTTAGTTTAGTTATCCAACTTGAAACTTTAAGTATAAGCTAGAAATCATCTTCCTCCATGGACTTTATAAAGAGTAATGGTAAAGTTATACACGATTATATTCTAAGTAATCTGTAATAAAACTTTTTGAATGATGAATATATTATGGTGAGTAAAACTAATCCTCTGTCAAGTAAATATTAAAAAATTATGTTACAGAGTGCTAGGTTCACTTACTTAGAAAGAAATAAATGATACTTAATAAGCCGCTTTAGTTAAGTGAGATTTTCGGTAAGAATGCTACAACGGGAAGTTATAGCATTCTTTTTTTTGTGATTATTGTAGAGTTGGGCTTACTCCCAACTCTGAGAACAGAGTCACCCTTTCAGGGCTCCTTTTAGAAGATGAGAATGAGAGTTCTGAAGGAACGGCAGATTCGATTGCATAGGGGGTGAGCCCTATGCCACAGGGTATTGTAGAGTTGGGCTTACTCCCAACTCTGAGAATAGAGTCACCCTTTCAGGGCTCCTTTTAGAAGATGAGAATCAGAGTTCTGAAGGAACGGCAGATTCGATTGCATAGGGAGTGAGCCCTATGCCACAAGCACCATTAAAATTAACGATCATAAGTACTCACAAAAAACTCAAAGTGCTCACAAGCCCTAATTACTTCCTTATAATACTCCGTATCCTTATACTCCTTATACATAATTTCATAATAAGTTTGATAGTTCTGTATTGATTTATTACGTCTATTATAATAATAAGAACTATAAGTATACTCTTTAGAATAATACTTAAACGTTTCAGCCTTAGCAGCCATAAAGCAAGCCTTAGCTTTCAGTTCTTGATCATTACTAGTATTTATAGCCTTTTCAAAATAGTCAATTGCAATATTTGGATCATAGTACAGATGACTATAATAATGCTTATAATTAAGAGGCTTACTCTTATCCTTATCCTCCCTAAAATAGGAATGACGAACATTCACCTGATCAGCCGTTTCTGTGCTATTCCCCATCCAATAATTAGAGTAACCATAATTATCACTATTACGCAAATAAATAGCAGGACGATTCCAACCATAAGGACTCATATTATTCCACGCGCAGCCTAGTGCATAATAATAGAGTGCAGCATATTTAGGTTTCTTTTGAGCTTGCTTTTCTAACTCTAAGAGCAATTTAGTTAGACTTTTCTTAGTGTAATGTCCATCCTTTTCAAACTCAAGTAGAATGTTCAACTTTGAGTTTTGGTATAATTTATCAATAGGCACACCACTATCGAAATCAGATTCAAAATACTGATGAGCAGGTGTTGAGGTAAAGATGCTCTTATTTAGATAAGTAGTTTTAGGTTCTTTACCATCCATTTCCTCAAAAAAGTCATCTGAAAGTTGACTAAAAGTCTTATCTGCTTTTTCAAGCTGATTGTGTTGTAAATAATAAGTACCTTCCCAATAAATAAGCTCTTTTGCATACGCTCTTTTCAGACCATGTTGCGCAAAAATATCTTTGAAAAGTGGACTTAACTCTTGTCTGTTACGGATCAATTTCTGAGCAGACTGAATCAATTTTATATCCAAAATATCATGAATTCTATCCAACTTATTATGACAAAGATAAGACTTAGCATAGTCACCATTACGATAGTACAAAACACTAAATACATCTAGCAAGAAAGGACGTAAATCTTGACAATTTGCTAAAGCAGGTGTGCTTTTGAATTGCTCATAAAACTTATTTTCTATTTCATCATTGATCTCATCTAATCTACACAACTGACGCACAAAATTTAAGACAATAGCTTGTTCTCCAATCTTATGCAAAGGATCTTTTTTATCCTTTTTGATATATTCATTATAAGGAATATCCCTTAGCAACTCAGCAGATTTTTGCTGTTTACCCAAGAACAATTGCAAGTGAGCTGCAGCCAAAGTCCAAATATCCTTATACTTTATATTATCAGTTTCCCTCAATTTCAAACATAGCTCTAGGAGTGTTTGCATATCTTGGACATTCTCCTTGATCGGTTTATTAGGAAATTTTGCTGTTATAGCATCCGAATCAAAAGCAATGCGTTCCCAACGATTGATATGGCGAACTAGTAGGAGATTGAGATAAGGTGAGTTTGGATTAAGCCTATAAATATTCTGCATTTCTTCTACAGCATTACCATATTTTTGCAAACCACGCAGTGTGTGTAGCAAGATCTTTTCATCATTATTCTGACACAAATCAGAAGCTTTTTTCCAATTCTCATCAGATGATAGACGAAAACTACGTAGGGCCACTTTTCTACGATCTGGAGCTTTATCAAAAACTAAACTAAAGTGATAAGCTGATTCAGCCTCCATACCTAGAGCAGCCTCTACACCACCAATTTGCTCGATGGTTCTATAGTCAATATAACTACCTTTTTGTACAGGTTTAGCATAGTTGTTATAATATTGGAGTGCCCATTCATAATGCTTGGAGTAATGCGCCATACGAACTAACTGATAAGCATAACGACGACGTAAGAACTCACTTTTTTCCTTTTTGATCAACTTTTCGCCTTCTTGTATAAGCGCTTCCATGACTTTGATAGTCGGTGTGGGTTCATCATCCCAACTACTGTATTGAATCTCTGCATATAGTTGGCATTTACGAGCATAAGCCAAATATATCCAAATACTCTGTAGATTTTTATTGCGGCTAACTTGTACAAAACTATTCTTTTTGACTTCTTCAGGAAGGGTACTTTGGTTAAGTTTTTTAATATCCTTACTCAAGGTCAATATCCATTCTTTTTTAAAATCATAAAGCACAGCTTTGATATCTTCAGGCGTACTTTTATTGCCTAAGTAAGTATTCCACTCTGCAGTGTAGGGTTCTACAGAAGGGGGAGGAGAATCTTGATGTCGATACTCATAAGGATCTCTATCTTCGCTAATGCCGTAATTAGCTAGCATTCTTGTACTTAAACTTTGGTATAAGAAACCATAAAGCTTATCATTTGGAATAACTTTCTGATCAAAGAAATAGTAATAACTGTATTCTGGATCATAATCCGGACCACAAGCTTTTGCCTTAGGGGTAAACCAATAGCTCAGTACCAGTATGGTGTATAAAAATAGCTGTTTCAACATTATTGTAAGATATAATTTAGGGTATCTTTTGGATACGCTTTTATGATAGAATGATCAAGATGATAGAAGATAATTTCAAAATTTGGATTATTCAAATTATTGCGTAAAATCTTCACTGCTTCTGATAGATCTTTAGCATTAATTTTCTCTATACGAATTTTATCACCTGCGTAGAAATAACGTCCTTTGATATAAGTACTTGTATCTATTTGATACCAGTTGTTTTTCAGCAGACTACAAGCTGTGGATTGCTCCAAGTCACTGGCTTGTAAACCATTAACCAAACGTATTAATCTACCTGATCTAAACTGTACTCCCCAACTAAAAAGAGGTAAAGCTACATCTAAATGAAGTGGATAATCATCATAGTTTTTCATGTAGTTATGAGCTAGATCTAAGTTTAGAATAGAGTTTGTTTCCTCTATTTCGTTTACCTTTCCCATATTGTAAAACATTAATATTCCACGATCAACAGGAGGTATCCCCGTTCGTTTGGCATACTTAACCTGATGCAAACGAATTGTAACAGATAACTTTAAGTTTTTTACCCAGTCATGTTTCTTTAATGCTTTCAATAATAGAAAATATCTTTCTTTGGTTTTTAGTGTCCAGTCACAATCTACTTGGATTTCGTCTACCTTATTTTCTTGTTGACTTTCTATTAGTTTGTGATGAATCTTATTGGCTAGATGATCAGCTAATACTAAGACCAAACTATCAGAACTGTTTATTAAGCTTTTATTAGTGATATACACTGTAGGAACAATTTGTTGAATACTCAGCTTTTTTAGAGCACTATTGGAAACTTCAGCCAAAGGAACAGCCTGTTTCTCTTGAGTTGACCAGTCTACATCAAAGAAACGAAGGTACAAGCGATTACTTTCCAAGTCTTGAAGATACTCTTTTTGCACAGTATCAATATCCAAGGCTGTTTTCCAATGATAAAAATTAAGTGGATGTTGGACACTGGATTTAGTATTACAAGCAGAAACGACATAGCCCAATAGGACTAGGAATAAAATATGTTGAAAGATCGACCACACAATAGGTTAATTTGTTTTTTTGAACTATCAATATAAGGTTATAATATGCTTAATTCTAACCTAGAATTTTGACCAATATTAGTACAAATTTTAGATACGGACTAGTATAATCCCTAGTTAGTAGGAGACAACCTAAGAGCGATGAAGTAGATTTATGCTACCTTATTTTTTTTGATAGAATGAATATTTATTTAAAATAAATTTACTAATCTTACATTATTGATAATCATTGTTTTAAGTGGATTTTTGCTTTATGAAGGAGCACCGGTAAACAGTTGTTTAATGTAGATTGGTTTAATTTTTGGTCGAATCAAGATACATTTAATATTTAACTAATCTGCAATCTGTTGCATAGAAAAGACTGATTGAATTTATTTTGTAACCTTTTGGAGATTACCATCAGGAGAATTGAATTAAAATAAAGATGATTCTTTATTCTTATTTGACAGAGTGAAGAGCTTTATTCAAAAACACGGAAATTATGATGTTTATCAAAAAAATTAATTTTGCTTTATTAGCTATAATAGGTACTTTATTTTTCAATGTGAATGTTACTACTGCTCAAACTGTAAAGGTGAAAAAAGGGAAAAAAGTAGAAATAGATGGTAAGGAGGTTTTGACTGTAGCCAAAAAAGTAGTTCCAGGTGGCTTTAATCTTGTTTATAAAACAACAGACAATAAGCCCTTTATTTTTGCTAATCATTATGATCAGCCAGTTAACAACAATGGAAATGTCTCCGATGTAAGCTACTATTTGGTCAAAATAATTGGAACAGAGTATAGATACGAAGTTAGAGCTGATCTATCTTCAACACCAGCCAGATATATTATAAGAAGCTTGGTAGATTATGGTGTTATGAACAGTAATCTAGAAATAGATCCAGAATTAATGAAGAGCTATATTGAGGTTCAAGGTGGTTGCTGCAACTTTACCAACAGGGTAAACATCAATATTAACGGTGGAAATGTGAAAGTTATGGATTAGTTCAATATCAGTACAAAATGAATCTCAAGATTCATTTTGTACTGATATTGAAGTTATTTGGGGAGGTTCAGTATTAAGCATGTTTCTTCTCTCACCTTTTTCCATTCTGCGAGAGCTTGTACCAAGAGGTACAAAGGCAGAGCAAAAAGAAAAGGCGACCAAAAAAAACCGAAGGATTCTACGAAGCTAATCTCCCTATTTGACCTCAATAGTGCATTTCATTGATAACTAATGAATACGTTGTATCTGAATTTTTACTTCACTTTCGTTGATAATATCAATATGGGTTTGCATAGGACGATCAGCTACCCACCAAGGACGTTCAGGAAGTAGCTTTAAGACAGGCGAATCATTCTCCCAGTAAGCTTGTACCGTACCCAAGCCATGACTTTTTTGTTCACCAATATCCAATACAAACTTTGTTTGGAAGGTATCTTGGAATGGATAGCGCAAATCAGGCAATGGACGCTCAAATTCTATACGAAAACTTTCGTTTGTATAGTTCCACTGTTGAGCTGAGGCAGCCTTTAGTTCTAGTTTTCCTAGGGTATCACTGAAGAAATAACGCAAAGTTCTGAAGTCACCTTTCTGCTCAATACAAAAACCATTATCTACAGGATATTTGTTCCATTCCTGTACTGCAAAAGTATCCTTAATTGGATGACTGGTTTGCAACAACTTATCAGAAAGCTGTTTTATGTTAAACTCCCCAATACTCAAGCCTCCTTGTGTTTGTTGCAAGGCCATACAAAAGGGAACAATACCCAATAATTTTTGGATTTTATGTGTTTTCCCATCAAACTGCATACTCGCTTTTTTCCCAAAATCACGATAAGGTAGATCAAGAACAACCATTGCATGATTTTGAGAATGCCCCATAGTTGAGCCATTGCGTTTTTTCATTTTGGTTTTTATACGTTTACCCTTATAGCTTGCCTTTACCTGCTCACCAAGTATATTTTCATAAGCAAAATTAAACTGGAGTAGCTTAGATGTACTCTTATCCTCTACGCGAACAGGATAATACTTGCGCTGTACAGGTAATTCGGGTAACCAAAAGTCTAAATCTGGGATATCAGCAATCAGACATTGATCTAAACTTCCTTCTCGTGCATCTTTCATCAACCAAACTGCTCCTTGTGGTGTGGCTACTCGTGCAAACTCATGCATATTCCATGCTTGATGTTTGGACACCATGACGATATCTAGATCATAGGTGGCTGCCCAGACTTGCAAGGGGAGGATAGGGCAGCTTGTTTTGGCTTTATCCGTGTACTGTACACCAGCAGTTGTAACTTGATTGTTGAATACTCTAGCACGAGTTTTTTTACTCAATACTGCTTTTTTAGGGAGCATTTTTGAGATATTTTTGCATGCAGATAAAAAACCCATAGATAATAATAAGATAAGAAAGCTACATCTAGAATGATAGCTCAGTGATTTGAAATTCATTATTTGCTCTAGTATTTATATACGATTATGAGGGACAGTAATCAGATCCTAACAGAATTAAAGCTAGGGATAAAATAGTTAATCAATTTTATACTCAACTACTTACTTACTGCCATCAGATAAATCAAATATGCTAATATTCTGGATCTAAGATAATTGAACTTGGGAGCTTCTTCAATTTTTTTTCATATTTAATGGATTATTAATAATTTTAATGATATCTAAATTAGCTGTATAAAGCGATTGCTATATAAGTGTTTGATTATCAGTGTTTAGTGTTTTGCGGATTTTCTGCTTTTTGTTGCCTAAAAGTTTGATTATCAGTTAGTAATGTTTGGTAAGTTTTTAATGATCAACAAGACTAACTTGTAAGATGTGATTTAGGTCAAACAGACTATAAATTATTCGATTAATACAAAGAAGTCTAATTATCATGAGAATTACTCAAATCAATGATCTAAAATGGAAAAACTATTTCTCCTATCTAATATATTGCTTCTTATTTTCTATGAGTAGTATACATGCTCAAGTTCCTAACCAGTCAAGTTTGAGTATAGAGCAGATTATGCAAGGAGAAGCATTTGTTGGTTACAGCCCTAAAAATATCCAATGGTCAGAGAATGGACAATATATTTATTTTCAGTGGCGTTTGCCAAGTGATGAAGAGGATCAATGGTATCAAATTGATATTAATTCTAGAGATTATAAACCCCGACCACTATCAGAAGAAGAACAAGACAAAAAAAGAATACCTAGTGGTGAGTATACTCAAGACTATCAGCAGAAAGTTTATGAGAAGGATGGAGATATCTATTTATTGAATCTTGTAACCCAGAAATCCATCCAAGTTACACAAACGATGGATAGAGAACAAAATCCTAAATTTTCAGCAGATGAAAAATTAATTACCTATACTAAAAACTCCAATTTGTATTCTTGGGATTCAACAACAGGACAACTCAAGCAATGGACAAATTTCAAGAAAGGAAATCCCCGCAACAAAATAGCTACATCCACCGAAATAGAGGAGTGGTTGAAAGACGACCAGATGGCTCTATTTGAAATCATACAGCAACAAGCAACAGAAAAAGAGAGAAAGAAGTCCAAGAATAAGCATTCACAAAATAAGCATCCTAAGGTTTTTTATTTGGGGGATCGGACTGTTAGAAATCTACAACTAGATCCTAGTGCTAGATATATAACATTTAGTTTAGTGACTACTCCCAAAGCTAAACGCACAAAAGTACCCGCTTTTGTAACGGAAAATGGTTACTTGAAAGACTTGAAGGCAAGGGCTAAAGTTGGAAGTCCACAAAGTCGTCATCAGTTAGCTATTTATGATACTGAGCGAGATACTGTTTATTTTTTACAAGCAGAAATGATTCCTGGAATCTATAAAAAACCTGCTTTTCTACAAGAGTACCATGATAAAGCCTCAGGTAAATATGAAAAAAACTATAGTCAACCAAGAGCGGTTATTGCGCATGGACCTTATTTCTCTAAAAAGGGGTATACGGTGGTTGATGTTAAGGCTCAAGATGGAAAAGACCGTTGGATTATGCGTTTAGACTTAGCCTCGGGTGAGGTTATGCCTCTAGATAAACAACATAATGATGCTTGGATTGGTGGGCCTGGTATATCCGGTTGGAAATGGGTTGGTGGAGATATGGGCTGGATGAAGGATGAGGAACATATTTGGTTTCACTCAGAGGAGAGTGGGTTTTCTCATTTATACACGGTTAATGTTCGAACCAATAAGAAAAAAGCCTTAACAAGTGGAGAATTTGAGGTAACCAAGGCTTTTCTATCTAGAGACAAACAACATTTTTACTTAACTACTTCAGAAGTAGACTTGGGAGAACGTCATTTCTATAAAATGGATGCAGAGGGCGGTACACGAACACAAATCACCACCCTAGAAGGAAATAATAGGGTAAGCTTATCTCCTGATGAAAAGAATTTGGCAATTTTGTACTCTAGCTATAATCAACCTTGGGATTTGTATTTAATGGCCAATAAGGCACAAAGTAGTCATCGCCGATTGACCAAAAGCACAACAACTGATTTTGAAAAATATACTTGGCGAGTGCCAGAATTAGTATATTTCGAAGCGGCAGATGGTGCCAAGGTTCGAGCTCGATTATACCAACCTAAAAAAGTAAAGAAAAACGCACCTGCAGTGGTTTTTGTACACGGAGCAGGTTATTTGCAGAATGTACATAAGTGGTGGAGTAGCTACTACAGGGAATATATGTTTCATAATTTACTGGTAGATAATGGTTATACTGTTTTGGATATTGATTACAGAGCTAGTGCAGGTTATGGTCGAGATTGGCGAACTGCTACCTACCGACACATGGGAGGAAAGGATTTGAGTGATCAGGTAGATGGTGCACGGTTTTTGGTAGATAACTATAATATTGACCCTAAACGTATTGGAATTTATGGAGGATCTTATGGTGGTTTTATTACATTGATGGCTATGTTCAATGAGCCTGAGGTGTTTAAGTGTGGTGCAGCATTGCGCTCTGTAACAGATTGGGCTCACTACAACCATCCATATACCTCGAATATTCTCAATACACCAGTAGAGGACAGTATTGCTTATAAACGAAGCTCTCCTATTTATTTTGCAGAAGGGCTCAAGGGAAGGTTACTTATCTTGCATGGTATGGTGGATACCAATGTGCAGTTTCAAGATGTGGTACGCTTATCGCAACGATTAATAGAATTGGGAAAGGAAAATTGGGAATTAGCTGTTTTTCCGGTAGAAGGGCATGGTTTTAGGCAGAAGGAGAGTTGGACAGATGAATATAAGCGTATTTTTAAAATGTTTCAGGAAGAGCTTAAGTAGGTGCAATATGGTGCAAAAGAGCTTCCATATTCTTTTTTAGAATAAATTTAGACGTGCTCTAAAATCACCTAGAGCTTTTAAAAATAAAACTCATCAAAAATATTCAATTAACTATATAAATAGGATGATTTTTTACTCAAAGTAAGAAAAAAAATATATCTTATCACTTGACGTTTTATTATTTTTAACAACTCCCCCCCTAAATAAAACAAGATGGATAAAATTGCAGAAACGAGTTATTCGTTATTCTATCAGTATCAGAAAGATATTGTATATTCAAAAATGAAAACAGCCCAAAGAATTAATATTGAAGATGTCAAAGAAAGTATGGAGGTTATACGATCTTTTGTTCCCCAAGGTAAAAAGATTTTATACATTGCAGATCTTTCAAAGCTCAGAGGAATGGATAAAGATGCACGTGATTTCGCTGAAAAAAGTACGGTTTTCTCTGACATGATAATCGCTAATGCTATGTTGGTTTCTAATTCTATATCTAGAATGGTTGGAAATTTCTTGATTGGTTGGAATAAGGGCAGTATACCCGCTAAATTATTTACAGATATAGACAAAGCCGTAGAATGGTTAAGAACATTTAGAACTGAAAAAAGAGACTATTGAATGAATTTTGGAACTAGGTTAAAAATAGCTCGAAATGGAGAAAATTATAGAAACAAGTTATACTATTTTTTATCAGTATAAGCCTGATATTGTATTCTCAGAGATGAAGTTTAGAAAAACAATATCTATAGCCGATGTCAAAGAGAATATGAAAGCATTTCAGTCTTTTGTCCCAAAAGGACAAAAGATTCTTTATGTTTCGGATATTGCTAAGATGAGAGGAATGGATAGAGAGGCACGCGATTTTGCTGAAAAAAATACAGACTTTCCTGCCATGATTACCGCTAATGCTATGCTAGTGTCTAATCCTATATCAAGGATGGTAGGAAATTTTCTCCTAGGCTTGAACAAAGCTATTATTCCTATGAAATTATTTACGGACATAGATAAAGCAGTCATTTGGCTAAGAACTTTCAAGGAAGAAGAAAAAAATACCTAGCTTTTGCATCAGAAAATTGAATGTAGAAGTTATTTTTGGACCAATCGAGTTTCTTCTGATAACTAGATCTTAACATACTATATTCCTAAGTCATCTATATTCTCTAAGGGGAGTTTATTCGTGTTTATAGCCTGCATGGTGCAATTGGATTACTTCAACCAAGTACTTAAAACCTGAATAAACTCACTTTGCTGATCTATGAATGGATTATGCGAACAATTGTCTAAATATTTTACATTCTCTTCACCTATTATTTTATATAAATCCTCAACCTGTTGCCTAGAAAATAGACCATCTTCCTTTCCATAAATCGCATATATAGTAGTTTTCTGCTCAAACAGTTTCTTCAAATTAGGTTTCAAATTGATAGTGGTATAAGCCTCATTATCCCAAAAACCATAAACAGGAGCTTGTGTCATTTTAGCACCGTATTTCAGGATTATTTCATCTGTTTTCATTTTTTCTAGAATTTCTTTAGCCTCATCCGTTGGAGATTTTGGACTGTAAGCATCAGTTTGTATAGCATGCATAAAACAAGAAGAGCTATAAATCAAACTTGAAGTATCCATTTTTCCGATTGCCTCAATCATACCCATCTGAACAGACATTTCTTTTTTTGCATAGATAGATTTGGCGCGTTGTAGAATATGTTTGAAACTTTCTTGAAAATCAATTGGACTGGAAAGTAAAACTAGAGCTTTGACCTTAGATTTATATTTTTCACTGTATAATGTACCCACCAGACCACCAAAACTATGACCAACTAGAGTCGCTTTTTTGAGTTTATACTGTTTGTAAATTCTATTTAGATCCTTAAAGGTTTCCTTGAACGAAAAATTAGCTTTATCATCAGTGGATCTTCCTTCACCACGTCGATCATAATTGATCACAAAAAAGCCTGCTTTGGATAATTCTTCAGCAGCAGTTCGCTCAAAGGCAACACTATTATAACCGGGCCCGCCATGCAAGTAAATAATTGTAGGATCTGTTGGATTACCATAGGTTTGGATATGTAAGTCTTGTCCAAATATTGGAGCTATATAAATTAAACTGATAACCGTGAAGATCAAAAAAGTAAGTTGATTCATAATTTAGTCGAGTGTGATATAAGTTTTATGAGCGAATTAGCCAAAGTTTTATTGGTGCAGAGCTACCGGTCTGCACTGTAGATGAATATACTTCATATATAACGAAGGTCTTAAGAGGCTGTTCTAATGAACAACTTCCTCTCATCTTACAAATCTAAAAATTATTTCAAAAACTCTTGGTTTTTAACACAACACCTAAAAAGGTAAAATTCATTTTCCTAATGAAAATATTTTTTGACGGAGGATTGAAATACTCCGTTTTGGATTTTTTTGGTTGAACAGGGCATTTAAAGAGGTTGTCCAAAAAGGTAAGGTCTAACATAAAGTGTTAGAATATTATTTGGCGAGGGAATCAATTGCCTCGCAACAAAGAAAAAATAAAATACAAAATTTAATTTGGTTTCATTTTTCGAAATTTACCTTTTTATACAGCACCTATAATTTTTTTTAAAAAACTTATTTTACACTCTATTTAGAAGTACCTAGTTCATTTTTTTGAATAAATTTATAACTTGACCATTAATTCAAAATATACTATTTCCACAGATGTTAAACAAGATAGATTTTACTCAGGTTTTTTGGCGAAATAAAAAAGCACTTATTGACAGTCGACAGATAAATCAGGCGAAACAAAGTATCTTTTTTGCCTTCAAAGGCAAGCAACAGGATGGGCATCAATACATTCCAGATTTGTATCGAAAAGGCGTGCGCAACTTTGTATTATCCAGTTCTGGTTTTCATGCTATGATGTATCCTGGCGCGCGATTTATTCAAGCAGAATCAGTCTTGGACGTTTTGCAAGCTTGGGCAAAATGGCATCGCAGTCAATATGCTCAGTTACCAAGTATCGCCATTACTGGTAGCAATGGAAAAACCATTGTCAAAGAGTGGCTTTCTGTCCTTTTAATGGATCGTTTTCAAGTGGTTAAAAGTCCTAAAAGTTACAATTCTCAGATCGGTGTACCTCTATCTATTTTAGGAATAGAACCCAAACACACTTTGGGTATTTTTGAAGCAGGAATTTCCCAAAAAGGAGAGATGCAAGCTTTGCAAAATATCATTCAACCACAGATTGGCATATTTACCAATATTGGGCAAGCTCACGCAGAAGGCTTTGAAAATCAGGAGGAAAAGATCCGAGAAAAACTCTTGTTGTTTAAAGAGTGCGATATCCTAATTTATACTACGGACGAAGCTGAGATTCATGAACAAGTTCAGCAAAATCCTATATTTCAATCTAAAACGATTTATGCTTGGGGACAAACAGAAGCTGCGAATATTCCGATCCAAATTCTAGAAAAAACATCTCAGCAAGCTCAAATTCAATTAGAATGGAAGGGGAAATCTGTTCAGATAGAGTTGCCATTTACTGCCAAAGCACCTGTAGAAAATAGTATCCACTGTATTATCTTGTTACTACATTTGGGGTATAAGCAAAGAGCGATTCAAGAAAAAATTTTGGAGCTGCGTGAAGTGAAAATGCGCTTGGAACTCAAAGAAGCTGTAAATGAAAGTTTACTCATAGATGATAGTTATAATAATGATTTGGCAGGTTTAGAAATTGCGCTAGATTTTATGCGTCGTCAGCATATTGCACGAGAGAAATCACCTAAAACAGTCATTCTTTCGGATATCTTACAGATGGATGCTTCGGCAGAGGTACTCTGCCATAAGATTGTAGATTTGTTGGCACAACATCAAATTCAGAAGTTTATCGGAATTGGGGAAAGTTTGCATCAATATCAATCCATTTTTGACTGGGAACAGTTACAAAATATTCAGTTTTTTAAAGACACAGCGAGTTTTTTAGCTTATTTTTCTCCTTATGATTACTTGCAAGCAGATACTTTATTGATTAAAGGAGCGCGTGCTTTTCAGTTTGAAAAAATTGCGCAGGTACTCAAAAAGAAATTACACTCTACTGTATTGGAAATCAATATGTCTGCACTTGCGCACAATTTTAAATATTATAGACAACAGATAGAACCAACTACCAAAATGATGGCAATGGTCAAGGCTTTTGCTTATGGGAGTAGTAACTACGAAGTGGCTAATTTCTTAGAATATCTAGGGACAGATTATTTAGGTGTGGCTTATGTGGATGAAGGAATTGCGCTGCGTCAAAAAGGAATTACTGTTCCAATTATGGTAATGAATAGCCGCGCTACAGATTTTAATCTCTTGTTGAGATATCGTTTAGAACCTGTGATTTATAGTTTTGAATTATTGGAGCGTTTGCAGAAATTTGTACAACATGCTGCACTCAAATTTCCATTTCCTATTCACATTGAATTAGATACAGGAATGCATCGTTTGGGCTTTGACCGAAAAGATGAAGATGCGTTGCTAAGTATTCTAAAAGAGCATCAAAGTCAGATACGCGTAGTTGGTATATTTTCACATTTGGTCGCCTCAGAAGACGAGGAACACCTAATCTACTCCTTGAAGCAAATTCAAGATTTTGAGCAGTTTACTGAATCTTTAGAAGAGTATTTATCCATTCGTCCAATTCGACATATATTGAATACCGGTGGAATTGCACGTTTTGGTAAATGCCAGTTTGATATGGTGCGTTTGGGTATTGGTTTGCATGGAATTGATCCTTCAGGTAAATTCCAATCGGATCTAGAAGCAGTTGCAACACTCAAAACTGTGATTTCACAAATACATACTTTAGAAGCGGACGAAACAGTTGGTTATGGGCGCATGGGAAAAGTAGAAAAAGCTACTAAAATTGTGGTTTTGGCTTTAGGTTATGCAGATGGTTTTCCTAGAGCTTTTGGGAATGGAGTAGGAAAGGTCTACATCAAAGGAAAGCTATGCCCAATTGTCGGAAATATTTGTATGGATATGTGTTTTGCTGATATTGGAGATTTAGAAGTTAATGTTGGTGATGAAGCCATTCTATTCGGAGAAGAGCTCTCTATTCAAGAACAGTCAGAAGCAATTGGAACGATTCCTTATGAGATGCTGACCAATATTAGTATGCGTGTACCTCGTGTTTTTTATGAAGAATAGATCTTGAAAATTAAAAATGAACCACGAAGTGTTCAGCGAAGCTAATATCCCTACCTATAACTATTCATTATTCATTTTTAACTTTAATAAGGATCAACATCTATGAGTACTCTCACGGTAGTATAACCCTTAGTTGACTTCAATTGCTTCTGTAATTCATTAACTAAGTATTTTACCTGTTTCAGCCCCTTGGAACCCAAGCCCAATTTGAGCATAATATCCATCATATAATAATTGCGCACACGTGCAATACCTGGAGGTGCCGGCCCCAAGACACGGTCACCCAGTTTTTGACGCAAACTTTCTGCAAAAAACTTAGCTGCACGAGTAACGACATCGTTTTTTTTATGTTTTAATTGGATTTTGATCAAACGATGGAAGGGAGGATAGAGAAAATCAAAGCGCTCGCGCATCTCGCGATTCAGAAAATCGCGAAAATTATTCTCTTTCACCTCTTTTAGGATTGGATGTTTAACATTATAGGCCTGAATATATACCTTACCTTGCTTTTTCTTACGTCCTGCACGTCCTGCTACCTGTGTAATCAACTGATAAGCACGTTCTGTAGCTCGAAAATCAGGAAAATTCAACATCTGATCAGCACTCAATACACCTACCAAGCCTACATTATCAAAATCAAGACCTTTAGTAACCATTTGAGTACCAACTAAGACATCAACTTCCTTGTTTTCAAACAATTTAATAATGCGATTATGCCCACTCCGCCCTTTCACGGTATCCCAATCCATACGCACAACTCGAACATCAGGTAAATAGATCTTCAGTTCGTCTTCAATCTTTTCAGTACCAAAACCTTGTACTACTAGGCCTACAGAACCACAAGCCTTACATGCCTTAGGTAATTTATGTTTGTAACCACAATAATGGCAATGCAAATCATTGCTAAACTTGTGATAGGTCATACTTACATCGCAATGAACACAGTCACTTGTCCAACCACAGGTATTACAGCGATAAACAGGAGCATAACCTCTACGATTTTGGAATAAAATTGCCTGTTCACCATTATCCAGAGTGCGTTGTAGAGCTTGGAGAAGTTCAGGGGTAAAAATGGTATTCTTGTTAAGTCCCTTATTTTGGCTTTGTGCAGCATTGACAATATTAATTTCAGGTAAAGCCAAGCCTCCAAAGCGTTGAGTCATCTCTACCAAGCCGTACTTTTTTTCCTTGACATTGCGATAGCTCTCAAGAGAAGGCGTTGCCGTACCCAAAAGCGTCTTGGCATTATATAAATAAGTTAGAAATACAGCAGTATCTCTGGCATTATAGCGTGGTGCAGGATCAGTTTGTTTGTAAGAAGGATCGTGTTCCTCATCCACAATGATTAAACCTAAATCTTTGAAAGGAAGAAATAGGGAGGAACGTGCACCAATAATAATCGGCGTTCCCTCTAGCGCACTTCTCCAGATTTCTACACGTTCATTATTATTAAACTTGGAGTGATAAACTACTACTTTGTCTCCAAAATGCTTTTGCAAACGTCCTACAATCTGAGCAGTTAGTGCAATTTCAGGCAATAAATACAGAACTTGACGACCTGTAGCAATGATCTCACTCATCAGTTCTACAAAAACCTGTGTCTTACCACTACCAGTCACCCCATGTAGGAGTACCGCATTCTTTTCTTCAAAACAAGCATGAATTTCATCTAGTGCTTTTTGCTGAGTATCCGACAATTTATAATTTCCAATACCTTCCTTATCATAACCTACCAAACGACTTACCTCGACAGAATAAATATCTAAAATTCCTTTTTCCGCTAGTTTCTTAATGACGGAGGTATCTACTTTTGCTTTATCACAAACTTCTTTTCTGGTGATTTCAGTCTTCGTTTTTGAAATTTGAATAAAAGCCATCAAGGCTTCCATTTGGCGTTGTGCTCGGCTACTAATTAACTGGAAAGCATTTTTTAATTGTGTAGAATCACTGAGATAAGGTTCTGCCAATCGAACCATTACAATCTGTTTAGGCTTATATTTAGTTTTTAATTCTTCTCGGATACAGATTAGTTCCTTTTCCAGCAGTTTTTTAACAATAGGGTAGACTGTTTTTTGCTTTAGGATTTTAGGTAATACGTCAATACTCAGTTCATTAGTCTGCTGTAACGTTTCTAAAACAAAGGTATCTTTATTATTAAGATATGGATCACGTAGAGAATGTTCTTCATCAAAAGCTGGCCCCAATATGATTTTAGTCTCACTGGACAGCTTTAACCCTGCAGGCATGGCAGCATTCATTACCTCTCCCATAGTTGCCACATAATAGTCTGCCAACCATTCCCATAGCTTGAACTGTTTCTCTGTAACAATAGGTGTTTCGTCTAGTATGGCAATAATAGGTTTAGGGGAGCGATTCCCTTCAGGTGTTTCATTATGAATTCGACGAACAACCCCAGAATACAAACGATTCTTCCCAAATTGCACTTCTACTCGAATTCCAACTTGTACGTCCTCTACAAAATGAAAAGGTACACTATAAGTATACAGTCGGGGTAAAGGTATAGGTAAAACTACATCTACAAAGGTGCGGTTAGGAGCATCTTGTTTTGCATCTTCTTCCAAAAAAAATAATAAACTGTCCATATTGCTTGAGTATTATCGACTTAATTGTGAGTTATCAGGAACTCTACTGTCTGCGAAGCTGACTAAGGCTTTCTTGTAAAGCAAGAAAAAAAGCATCGCAAACAATTCTAATATATAAAAGTACTAAAAAAACATATTGTTTTAAGTTTTTTGATGTTATTTTTTTGTTTTTATAATTTTGTGTAACTTTTTTGTTGATTTTTAAACTCGTCATTATGCAATAAGAGTTGATTGACTCTTATGAATACTTTAGTTTGTACAGTTTTGAGAACCTGTGTTAAATAACACTCAAAACCACTTTCTTAAAATTGAATCATCAGCTAGTTACTTATTAGACTTTAACCATATGATTTGTCAACGAATCAAAAAAATTAAGAAAATTTTAAAAAAAAAGATTCTTATACACCAAAATGAAAATAGCTTACATCTATGAGGGTGTAATTACAATGAAGAACATTATTTCTCAATCAAAAGACTAGAAAAATAATAACTACAAAAAAACGACCGAATCAGAAATGATGTATCCAAAAAACAAGAAGAAGAATATGATTCAATAAAGCCATTTCCTATATTAATTACTCTTAAAGGAGATTAATAAATTGGGAGGTTACCACAGAAAAAAATTACTCAAAATATTTAAAACATAACTAAAATGTCGAATTTTCAAGCACAATTCGATGGGGGCTTCTTATTGTCTGTATTTAGCCTAGAAGGATCTACTATTTTGAATGCTTTCCTAATGTTAGGATTAACAATCATTGCAGGTTTATTTTTAGGAAAATTATGGTTGAATCGAAAAGCCAATTCATCAAACACAAAAAAGGATGATTCTATCCTAATCAGAAAGTACCCTAGTGTGCAAATCCTGAAAAATGCGAATACTACTTGGCTAGGTGGTTTAGGAGTTGCTGTATTTGTAGTATTTATGGCAATCAACTGGACAAGTATAACAATGGAACGTAAATATGACTTAAGTGATTTATTAGTTCCTGAGGATCTACAATTAGAGCCACCTGTTACAGCGCCAAAACCACCACCACCTCCTCCGCCACCGCCACCACCGCCAACAATTATAAAGGAGACAGATGATATAATAGAACCTGTTGAGCAAAAGGATCAGACAATAGATGATGAAAAAATTTCTGATACACCCTTTGACTACACAGGAGATACTGGTGATGGAGTGTATATTGGAGATCCAGATGAAGTAGATGATCCAGAACCGCCAGAGATTGTGGAGAAAGAGATTGAAATCTTCAAGCATGTAGAACAAATGCCTCGTTTCCCAGGATGTGAGGATATGGATGGTGATCACAAGACAAAAAAAGCTTGTGCAGATCATAATATGTTAAAATGGATTTATCGGCATATCAAATATCCTTCAATATGTAGTGAGGCGGGTATAGAAGGACGTGTATTCATTCAGTTTACAGTCATGGAGAATGGAAGGATAGAGGATATCACTGTAGTTAGAACTCCAGTGGGAGGGAAGTCTCTAGGCGATGAAGCAAAACGTGTAGTTGAGAAAATGGCCAAAATGCCTGAAAAATGGACACCTGGCAAACAACAAGGAAGAAAGGTACGTGTGCGTTACACACTACCGGTTAATTTTAAAATGAACTAGCTAATTACTTAACACAGCCAATTGATAATTACAGCTTAAGGGCTTGTGTTTTTTGGTGTGGACATAATAAAAATATTTTAACAATAT
>JAKVCT010000319.1 GCA_022448995.1 Saprospiraceae bacterium | reverse complement strand
CACGAGGCTTTTTAACAAAGTTCAGCGCAAAAAGGCTGATTGAATTAAATACAAATTAATTGTGGCTATCTACTTAAATATGGTCAATTAGTGGTGGTTGGTCGTGGTGTGTCGTTGGCGCACAAATCACTTGTGAACGGCTGTTGTTATCATCAATTTAAATTCTTAAGTAAATAAGCATAATTATACCCACCTACTAAGAGGAATGTTTGTGAATTAACACTATCATACTCTAATTTTCATAGGGGTAGATGCATGAGTTTTGTGTTTTGGTGCTTGCAGGGTATTTTTTTTTTGATTTTTATAAGAATTCTTAGTGCTAAACAAGGCAATACCTGAAAAACTTAGTGAAGAAGTTGTCTAAAAATCGCAAACTATATATTATTGAAGACAATAGATTCTAATGCATGATTATCCCTTAGAGGGTAAAAACTTGCCTCCAATTGAGTATGTTTATAATAATTTGTAGCCAAAGTCTCCTTGAATTCTGCTACAGCATTTTTACGAACCAAATGAATAGAGCAACCTCCAAAACCGGCCCCTGTCATCCTTGCTCCTACTACTCCATCTATACCTCTAGCTATATCAACAAGCGCATCTAGATATTGTCCAGTGACCTCATAATCCCTTTTTAGAGACTGATGAGACGCCCACATTAACTGACCTAAAATCTTGGGGTTTTTATCTTTAAGAGCTTGAGCAAAATCCGATACACGCTGATTTTCAGTAATAATATGTCTCAACCTTTTTTGATGTATAGGAGTAGACAAAATTGGAGCAATCCATATCCAATCTTTAGGCAGTAAACCTCCTAAGTGAGTACAAGATTTATGCAAATTGAGTTTTTCTAGAATTTGAATACAGGTATCATAGCGTTCATTATACTTAGAATCTGCCAATGTACGCTGTCTATTGCTATTGACAATCCACCATTCGTGCTCAGGTAATTCTAGATTAATAGATTCATAGACCAAGCTATGACAATCTAGATAAGTAGCTGCCTGATCTCTAGCAAAAGCAATAGCAAAAGGATCTAATATTCCACAATTTACTCCTGCAAAATTCTGCTCTGCTGCCTGTGCTATATGTACCATCTTCCATCGATCCCAATTCAAATCTAAACAAGTACTCCACGCAAAGACCGTTAATATATTGATAGAAGCAGAAGAAGATAATCCTGCCCCTGTGGGAATATCTCCATAATACATACACTGCCAACCACCAGTAGATATACCTGCTTTATGCAACTCTTGAATAACGCCCAAGGGATAGTTGGTCCAAGCGCCTTTTTGTGGAGAAAGCTCTTGGGATAGGGAAAACTCATAACTTTGATCAGGAAAATTAAGTGAGGTAAGCTGTAAAACCCTTTGTTTTATTGGCCTCATTGCTAAGTAGGTTCCCTCAGACAAACTACAAGGCATTACCTTCCCTTTTGTATAGTCAGTGTGTTCACCTATCAAGTTGACTCTACCTGGTGCAAAGAAAATATGTATAGGTAGATGGGAATAATGGGCATAAAATGCTTTGTTTAATTTATTTATTGTGGCTGTATGAGACATTAAGCTAAGATAGATTTTGCTCTAATAAAAAATGTGCTGAGTAGACTCAGCTACTCAACACATTTATTGCTTTGGTAATATTGAAGCTCCTAAAAAGCAGCTTCACAGTATATATCTAAAGATAGTTACCTATCTAATTTGTCGGTATCTTATATTCTAGTATCTATCGTATCCACCACCGCCACGACGGTCGTTGTATCCTCCACCACCACGGCGGTCATATCCTCCACCACCACGGCGATCATATCCACCACCACCACGGCGATCATTATAACCTCCACCGCCACGACGATCTTCTCTTGGTCTAGCTTCTTTCACTACAATTGTACGAGACATGTATTCTGTTTCGTTCAATTCGTTGATTGCACCTTGTGCTTCTTCATCATTATCCATTTCTACAAAACCAAAGCCCTTAGAGCGTCCTGTATCACGGTCAATAATAACTCTAGCTGAACTTACTTCACCGAAACCTTCGAAAAGTTCTCTTAGATCATCGCTTGTCGTGTCATAATTCAATTTTGCTACAAAAATATTCATTTCAAAAAATTTAAAAGGTAGAATCTATCGAGTTTTAACTCTCTAAACTCAAATAAAAATAAAAATAAATCTATATAATATAGTACACTGGTACCTGAGTAAGTGCCTAATATTTATCCGTATGATTCAGTAGTTAGTAGAATATAAATTGCAGAACATTTTGGCATCTAATAAGACAAAACCAAGCTTTGCTCCACTGAAATAAACCAGCTTGAGGGCTTTTGAGCAGAGTCTAGTTTTTATTGACTACGAAAATTTTACCACCCTATATACTATAAAGGATAGATAGTCTCTCTAATTTTGACTACATCATTTTTCAGAAGTAATAAAATTAAAAAACACAAATTTATCGAGTTGCTGATTTAACCAACAATGCGTGAATAATCTACAAACTTATATCAATTAAATTAATTAGGAAGGCTTATAACCTAGTCAATATACTCTTATCTAAAAACATTTAAATTAAATATATTAAAATAATTTGAGTATTAATAACTTAGTAAGTATCTAGACCAAATTTGTCATTTATTAAACAATAACGCGATTCTTTCTTGCACTTTCACTTGACTAAGGGGCTAAGTTTTGTTTTTATGCAAACAGCAAAAAAATTAGTAAAGCTTTTCTAAAAAATAATAACTTTTTCTAATAACCTGATTAACCTGACTTTGTTAAAATAAGTTGGAATCTAAACTAAACTTATGATAGAGATAGTTTTAATACTAACTTTTCTTTCAAAATCCTTATTTGTTCTTAATGTAGATAGCCTTACGCTGCATCTAAAGTATTACAAAATTGGCATTCATTATTATAGTAATAGTCATCCTTTCAACTATCTGAACAACTATTTAATACTAAGATACGACTAATAATTTAGAATATGCACTAATAAGCTTTTATTCTTAGAAGAATAACGAAAAATAAACATTTTTTTGACAAAAAGTCAGCAAAACAAAGCGATTAGGAATCTTTTGGCAAAATCTCAAAGCTACGTTTTATAGACTCCCCTTTTTCGTCAACGATGGTGATAATATGCTTCCCTACAGATGGGTTGAGTGCCATTTGATGAAAATGTTGTGTAGCTCCTAAATAGGTATCATCCAAGTGCCAGTGAATTTGAGTAGCAGCATTTGTGTGCGTTGCTTCAAAGACCGTACTTCCCTTTGTCTCATCTAATTCGACAGGGACATAAATCTTGGCTCCATAGTCAGGATAAATAAATGCCATGGATTTCCGTTGATTCTGAATAGACCCTCTACAATCTTGTCGATAGGGAGGCAAAGAGCTATAGCTAGGATGCTTTTTCTTGTAATACCATTCTTGAACAGGTGGTAGGATAAAATAATTTTGGTGTAACATCATACTTGGAGAATAGCAATCACTATGTACTTGATACTCTCCTTTGGCATCTAAATGTACATTTTTTGAATAAGGACAAACCCTTGTTTTCAGGCCCATATTGGGCACCCAATTTTTTTTAGGATTCGGACTAAACTCAGAAGCTCGATAACCACTCTCAGCACAGACTTCAATTTCTGTCATTTCATCGTAGGGTGCCTCAAACCAATCTTGATGTGTACCTAATACATGAAAGATATCAAACAACATAGGTGCAGCTACCTGTACCCCTACTAGTCCTGGCCGACCTTCACCATCTGCATTCCCTCCCCATACAGCAACAACATAGCGAGGGGTACACCCTACAGCCCAAGCATCCCTAAAGCCAAAACTTGTACCTGTTTTCCAGGCAACTTTATTGGAAGAAACAAAATTTTGCCAAAAATTTTCAACATCAGGACGTACAACATCCTTCATAGCCTCAAAAGTAAACCATGTTGCAGCAGCACTAATAGGTGTTTCCTCTTCTAAACTTTGTTGTCTGTCCTGATTGGAAATAGAGGCTGCTTGAAGATAATTAAGTGGTCTGTAATTATTGGATTCATACAGTCCATTGTGTTTATAAAAATCTCTTAGACCTCTTGTCATACCTACATACATACTTCCCAAATCCCATAGACTTGTCTCTGCGCCTCCCAAAATTAACGATAAACCATAATGATCCGCATTTTGAGTTAGTGTAGTCATCCCTAGATCCTGTAGTTTATCCCTAAAGCGTTCTGCAGTATACTGCTTGAGCATATGTACAGCAGGAATATTCAATGAACGCGTAACCATTTGGTCTGCACTTACTGCACCAGCATATGTTTTATCGTAATTTTGAGGGGTATAATTTCCAAATTGTGTAGGAATATCGGGAAAAATTGTCTGTGGTAAGATCTCCCCGTCATTTAGCATAGCTGCATACAAAAAAGGCTTTAGAATACTGCCACTACTTCGGTGTGCAGGAACGATATCCACTTCTGATCCATGTTGTTTAAGGGTACTTGGAGCATTTCCTACATATGCAATAATATCTCCAGTAGCCACATCTACTACAAGAGCAGCAGCATTATGTATTTCGTTCTTTTTATTTTTATGATAATGTCGATCAATTACTTCAGACACTCTAGTTTGTAGCTCACTATCTAAAGTAGAATGTATAATTCCGTGTTTCAACTTCTTTGATCTAACCATTTCACGATGCGCACGTTCCAATAAATGTGGAGCCAAGCGCGGTAGTGCCTTAGGTTTGGCTGGCAACTCCTCTAGTTTCGCTAATTCACAAGTTAAACTATCAATTTTTCCATTTTTGTATAATAAATCTAATAAATAATCTCTTTTAGTTTTCAGTTTTTCACGGTTCTTACCTAGATGTATTAGACTTGGACTATTAGGTAAAACTGCCAACATACTAGACTCTGCCCATGAGAGTTTATCTGCACTACGACCAAAATATTTCCAAGCTGCTGCATCCAATCCAACTACATTTCCCCCAAAAGGTGCATGAGAAGCATACATACACAAGATTTCTTGTTTAGAATACGACCACTCCATCCGAGTAGCAAGAATAACCTCCTTGAATTTTTCCCAAAGTGTTCTAGGTGGATTTTTACGATGTAATCGAATTGTCTGCATACTTAATGTACTCCCTCCACTCACACGCTTCCCTTTTCCTATATTGGATCGAATGGCACGAGCAAATGCCCAAATATCAATCCCCCAATGTTTATAAAAACGCTTGTCTTCAAAAGTAACAATCGCTGCCTCAAATTTCTTGGGTACTTTATTCATTGATGGGAAACGCCACTGTCCATCACTTGCAATCTTAGCACCCAACAATTCTCCATTTTTGTCAAATAAAACGGTAGAAGTTGGTGCATTAAATAACTGACTAG
>JAKVCT010000318.1 GCA_022448995.1 Saprospiraceae bacterium | reverse complement strand
CACGAGGCTTTTTAACAAAGTTCAGCGCAAAAAGGCTGATTGAATTAAATACAAATTAATTGTGGCTATCTACTTACAATAAGCCCACAAAAAAATATTTACAATTTAGGTAGATAGCCGCGACTAATTTGTATTCAACCCTGAAAGGCTCAATGAAGTTAATTATTATACATTAGCTATGTTCACCTACTTGGACTTCTATACCTTTAGAAAAGAAATCTACTAAAGTGATGAAGAGACTATCGCATAAAAACTTAGTAAAAAAAAGAATTCTAAGCTCAAAATATAGTTCGCGATAGAATTTAAGTAACAGTCAAAATGTTCTCTTACTTAAAATATCTGTTCAAATTATCTCTGACCCCAAATTATCAAGCTTTATTTGATAATCAAGGACATTAGCTACACAAAATACATATTATCAATCCTTTTCAAATACATAATTTATTTATAAAATTTTTCAAAAAAACATACACTATTAACTTTTGAATAAGGTCACCTTTTTACTGAAATATCCCAACTAGTCTAGATATTTCAATAAAACAAGAAGATAAATAGCATCCTTACAGTGGTGAACACTGTGTGAGGAAAACACCCAGCCAGCTTCTCCTAAAAAGCTGAGTTTGGCTAAAACTAGAGAAGATGTTGGAGCAGTAAGCTCAATCTAAGCACTCTTTTCGAGAGTGTGCCATCCAATAATCCTAAAATTGGTTGGAATCAAAAAATTAAACAACTTCAACAGAAATAAAATGAAAAGTTATGCCTCAATAACATGTATACCTCATTTCTGACAACTGCAGTCAAATTTAAATAAAATGTCACCCTTTGGCGAAGCATTTTAACTCTTCAACGCCACCCCTTTGCCATTGAATTTTTAGGTAGTGACATTTTAGGTTGATTTAGCTATAACTGACATGAATTACATGATTAGGTAGGTTCTGACTACAATAAATAATTGATCTTTTCTTTTAATCTAAATTTCCATAGGCTCATGAAAAACTTAAATAAACTATTCTTCACAGGCTTATTGTTGATTACTCCATTTATTGGACAAGCTCAAGACAGCCAAAATGCAATTAACTCAGGTGATACAGCCTGGATGTTGATCTCAACAGCATTAGTTATGTTAATGACACCAGCTGGTCTAGCACTATTCTATGGTGGGCTTTCAAACAAAAAGGCAGTAATCAATACTGTTGGAATGAGTTATGTTGCATTCATTGTAGCAACTCTAGTTTGGGTAACTTTTGGATACTCTATCGCCTTTGGTAATGCCAATATAATTTGGGGAGGGAGTGATCATTTCATGTTAAAAGGAATTACTGTAAACGACGTAACAGGGACTATCCCTACTATTTTATTTGTCTGTTTTCAAGGTGTTTTTGCAGCTATCGCAGTAGCAATTATAAGTGGATCACTCATTGAACGAATAAAATTTTCTACTTGGATGATTTTCTCAACCTTTTGGGTGCTCCTAGTCTACGCGCCTCTAGTTCACTGGGTTTGGGGAGAAGGTATTTTAAGCACAGTTGGAGAATTGGATTTTGCAGGAGGAACTGTTATTCATGTCAATGCAGGGGTAGCAGGTTTAGTAGCAGCTTTGTTGTTGGGAAAACGAAAGAATGCCAAGATACACGAAAGTAGACCTTCTTCTCTAAAACTCACCTTACTAGGGTCTGCCCTGTTGTGGTTTGGGTGGTTTGGTTTTAATGCAGGGAGCCAAGTTGCAGCAGATGGTATTGCTGCCAATGCATTTTTGGTAACCAATGTTGCTGCTTGTGCAGGTGGTTTAGGATGGATCTTATTTGAGTGGAGCAAACATAGCCCTTCTATGTTAGGTGTTTCTTCTGG
The DNA here is from genome assembly GCA_022448995.1 of Saprospiraceae bacterium. GTDB lineage: Bacteria > Bacteroidota > Bacteroidia > Chitinophagales > Saprospiraceae > JAKVCT01. The sequence continues at coordinate 3,551 of JAKVCT010000318.1, read as the reverse complement.
TGTGATTTCTGGTTTAGTGGGCATCACTCCTGCCTCAGGTTATGTTGATGTTTCTGGTGCTTTAGCTATTGGATTGACTTCAGGAATTGTAGGTTATTTTGGTGTAATGAAGTTGAAGTCTTGGCTAAAGTATGATGATACTTTAGACGCCTTTGGTATTCACGGTTTGGTAGGTATTTGGGGGTCTTTGGCCACAGGCTTATTTGCTAATCCTGCGATCAATGGAGAAGCTGGCTGGTTTTATGGTAATAGCGGTCAGTTTTGGGCACAGTTAATCGCAGTACTTGTAACCATTTTATTCTCTGCAATAGGCACTGCTGTTATCTTTTGGCTATCTTCTCTAATTACCAAAGGGGGACGTGTTGATGAAGTTGTTGAAGAACAAGGAATTGATTATGCCTTTCATAAAGAAACTTCCTTTGCACATGAAGAAAGTCCTACAGGTTAGAGAGCTCCATTTTACAATCATAAAATTGTTCTAAAAACTTCAATCCTATTAGCTTCGCAGAGCTCTTTTGAGGCAACCAACGTAAGTAAAAATGCGCTGCTCACAGAGTGCTCTGCGAAGCTAATCTCCCTAGATAGCCACAATTATTTTGTATTTAACCCCGTATTAGTCTGCTTGACCCAGTTGGGTAGATTTTGCTAAGTCTTTAGCGAAACTATGTCATAGTTTTCTATTCAAATTACTTTGTAATTTTCAAAGCTATGATCAATTGAGGAACATCAGGCACCCCCGAAAGGATCAACGCAGCTAACAATTGTCCTCATTGACTGCTAGTCATAAAAAAATAGTTGCCTACAAAGAAGCTAATTTTTGAATCAGCCTTCCTTGAAACAAGGAATCAAGATGGCGAAAAATATTCAAAGGCTTTAGTTAGGCTCACTATTAACTTGGTCTTCCAACCTTTTCAAAGCCTATATTGACTTACCTAGTTTTTCATTTTGCAATAATTTAAAAATATTGTAATTTCGGGCGCATTCTTATCGGAGTCCTTAGGTCATGTAATACTCACACAACGCCCTAACATCGAATTGGGGTAGCTTGGACTGAATTCATCTATAAGACATAAAGATCTGATATGATGCGGATTTAAATAAAATATGTTGTACAAACAAAGATTATTTAAGTATTTTTTGTGTGGTAAGAAATTAGCATTTTACTTCGTAGAGCCCTTCGGGGTTTGCTACGCTGAGCCCTTCTTGGTTTTAAATTGAACAAGGCAAAGGTTCTTTAACATAGTTAAATTGAATAAAAGGCAATTTATTGCCTAAAAAACTACTTGAATAAGCTTTATTACTGCATCTTTTATTTAGATTCCTATTCATTACTAATTTACTGTAGTACATAAGTTTTGTCTTGAGTACTATCAAAATTATTAACCATGAAAGAAGTTTATATTGTATCTGTAGCTAGAACACCTATCGGAAACTTAGGTGGTGTATTATCTACTGTACCTGCTATTGATTTAGGAAAAACGGCTGTTAGTGCCGCTATTGAAAGATCTGGCTTAAATGCTGATCAAATCAATGAAGTATTCATTGGTAATGTTCTATCCGCAAATGTAGGACAGGCTCCTGCCAAACAAGTATCTTTAGCTTCTGGTATCCCTAACACAGTTCCATGTACCACTATCAATAAGGTCTGTTCATCAGGTATGAAAGCTATCATGTTGGGTGCTCAATCCATCATGTTAGGAGATAATGATGTTGTGGTAGCTGGTGGAATGGAAAGTATGAGTGCTGCACCTCATTATATTCCTTCTGGTAGAGCAGGTATTCGCTATGGTGATGGTAAAATCTTGGATGCAATCTCTAGAGATGGTTTACAAGATCCATACAATGGTGATATGATGGGCGTTTGTGGTGAGGTTTGTGCTGAGGGTAAGAATATCTCTAAAGCAGAACAAGATGCTTATGCTCATGCTTCTTATGCAAGAGCACGTGAAGCTTATGAAAAAGGGTACTTTAATGATGAGTTAGTCAATGTAAGTGTACCTCGCCGCCGTAAAGATCCTTTAATCATAAGCCAAGATGAGGAAGTAGGAAACACACGTGTAACTGATTTAGCAAGTGTTGAAAAAGCACGTGCAGTATTCAAAAAAGGTGGAACTGTTTCTGCGGTTAATGCTTCTAAAATTAATGATGGGGCTGCTGCTGTAGTGCTTGTTAGTGGTGAGAAAGTTAAAGAATTAGGATTGAAGCCTATTGCCAAGATCTTGAGCTTTGCAGACGCAGCACAAGAACCTCAATGGTTTACAACAACGCCAGCCTTAGCTATGCCTAAAGCAGCTAAAAAAGCAGGAATGGAAGTTAGTGATTTTGATTATTATGAGATCAACGAAGCTTTCTCTGTAGTGGCTCTAGCAAATATGAAAGAATTGAATCTAGATCACGAAAAAGTAAATGTCTTTGGTGGTGCTGTCGCACTAGGTCACCCAATTGGAGTATCTGGATGTAGAATTATGATTACCTTGTTATCTGTATTGAAGCACAAAGGTGGTAAGCGTGGTTTGGCTGGAATCTGTAATGGTGGTGGTGGTGCTTCTGCTATGGCTATCGAGTTGGTATAAGTGGTACTTTCTGAGTGATCAAACACTAAAAGTTATATATTGAAGTTGTTTAAAAATTTGTCAGCTTCTATACCAAGAATCTCAAAATACCCATGTTTACTTATTTTCTGAAGTGCATGGGTATTTTTTTAAATCATACCCAAATCAGATCGGTATATGCAGATTCCTAATGGAAATTATATCGTAATAGAGGGAAATATCGGTGCAGGAAAAACCTCTTTTGCTCAACTCTTATCGAAAGAATTGGATGCTAGACTGATTCTAGAAGAATTTTCTGATAATCCCTTTTTGCCTCTCTTCTATAAAAATCCTGAACGTTACGCTTTTCCGGTAGAGTTGTTTTTTATGACCGAACGCCATAAGCAGCTTCAGGAATTATTATTAGAACAAGATTTGTTTCAGCAATATACTGTTTCGGATTATGTATTTTCAAAAACATTGTTGTTTGCGAAGGAAAACTTAGAAGGTGAAGAGTTTAGGCTTTTTCAACGTCTATTTATGACTCTAAATGCTTCCTTCCCACGCCCTGATCTCTTGGTTTATTTACATCGTCCTGTTCAAGATCTATTGTCTAATATCCGACTGCGAAATCGCAGTTACGAGCAGACTATTCCTGCCGATTATTTACAAAAAATACAAGATGCGTACTTCAATTTCTTCCGAACAAAAAAAGAAGAACTCCCAATTCTTATTTTAGATAGTACAGATATTGATTTTATTCACAATCCTAATCATTATCAGCTGCTCTTGGAACAACTCCAAAAATCATATCCTACGGGTATACATCACTGCACGCTCAGGGAATTAATTAGTTAATTTGTCCCAAATTGGGAATAAACTGATATCTGAGTAAATATACTATGTGGAGGGATAGCCTGTATCTAATCGTTTTACAGCTGATTTATACCATTATCAAAGGTTCACAATAGGAAAACTATCAAAGTGAAACAAGTAAAGCAGTAAAAAATATCTAAGAGC
>JAKVCT010000317.1 GCA_022448995.1 Saprospiraceae bacterium | reverse complement strand
ACTTAAAAATATAGGCACAACGTACAGTTTTCTTTTTTCTATTATTTATTTTAGCTGGAGTTAATTTCAAGGTAGGAAGTGGATCAAAAGATGCAAATGTAATCTTATTAGGAACAGGTAACTTTTTATAACCTCCTAAGTCAAAAACATCATAAACATAGCCCTCTTTATTCACCAATAACTTGAGTGTTATGTAGCGGTTTTCTTCATTTTCTCCAATATTATATCTACTTCTAGCAGAAGAATCTATATCTACATGCTGTTCATAATAGTTTTGTAGATAGGCATCTGTATGTTTTTTAAGAATTTCATTATCGAGAATTTGCTCATCATTATCAAGCACATTGGGAATAATAATTTTACTACTTTCTTCTGTGCTGTATTTAGTATATGAGCCATTTGTGTGAAAATTAAATGGAGCAACATAATAAACACTAACTTCTTTACCATTAGCTATACCTGGAATCCAACGTATCTTGTTCTCTCGCATGGAAGTGATCACCTGAAGCGCATTAGCTCCTAATTCCTCGCCCCCAATTGGAATTTGCTCAATTTTTTCTTTAGTCACTTCTCCCTTCTTATTAATAATTAAGCTAATCATAATTCTCCCTTCAAGTTTCGTATGATCAAAATTGATAGGAAGAACAAGATTGCTGTGAATATATTTAAGAAAATTATGATTAGAACATTCTATTTTTTCAGTTAGGGATTCTAAACCTTCTTCACAACCAGGAAATCTTGGTAAAATGAGTGTAGAAGTAGAATCCTGTGCCTTAAGTAAAATTGGATGGTTTCCTAAAAAGATAAAAATTAGTAAAACTGGAAATATTCTTTTCAACATTTTATTTAAATAATTTTGATTTTGGTTTTGTAATATTCGGTTTCTTCAGATAAAAAGGTTCTACATAAGCCACATCTTCAAATTGTTTATTCTCCAAAGCCTCTTGAGCTAAAGTCGCTAAATATTTAGCTGAATTTCCATTGATTCGCGTAGCAATAAACTCTTGCTCATGTCCCTCTAGTAAAGGTTTGATTTTTTCTACAGCATCTCCCCCCAAATAGATTAGATCAACTTGGTATTTCGCTTTCAATTCTTGTAAATATTCTAGAGACAAAGTCACAAAATAATCTTCTTGCACAATATTCATCTGAGCATCATAAACCGCAGCATAAGCATCCATTCGGCGAGCATCCATAATAGAAAGGTAAATATAATTGCTAGAATTACTTAGATTCTGATAATGCATTTCTTGAGCAACAGATTTCAAAGTACTCAGCCCCAACAATGGCAAATCCATAGCATAACAAATACCCTTGGCTGTACTCAGCCCGATACGCAAACCTGTATACGAACCAGGTCCTTTGCTAAAACCTACAGCAGCTATATCTTTTAGTTCTAATTCAGCTAGAACTAATACTTCTTGAATATATAAAGTCAACTTGGAAGCATGTCCATTGGCTTCTGAATCTTCTTTGAGTATCCAAATTTTTCCGTTTCTACTCAATCCTACAGAGCAAACTCTAGAACTTGTTTCTAATAACAAGCAATATTGATTTTCTTGATTTTTCATTTCTAATTTTATCTAAGTAAGTAGTTAACAGAATTAAACTAAGGACTTAATCTCCTCCACAATACTAGGATCCAGCAGTGTCGATAAATCACCTAATTGATCAGCCTCGCCACTCGCAATTTTACGTAAAATTCGACGCATGATCTTACCCGAACGCGTTTTAGGCAAGCCAGAAACAATCGCCAAACGATCAGGCTTGGCAATAGGACCAATTTCTTTAACAACAAGCTCTTTAAGCTCTTTTTGTAGCTTTTGTTCGCTTATCTCATCATTGACAATGACAAAAGCAAAAATCCCTTGCCCTTTGATTTCATGTGGATAACCAATTACCGCAGATTCTACAACAGCATCATGTTCATTAATTGCATTTTCAACCTCCGCTGTACCCAATCTATGCCCAGATACATTAATTACATCATCTACCCGACCAATAATTCTATACAAACCATCTTCATCACGTCTACAACCATCACCTGTAAAATATTTACCTTCGAACATCGAGAAATAAACCTGTTTGCAACGCTCATGATTCCCGTAAGTAGTCCGAATCATAGACGGCCAAGGATATTTGACACACAGCAAGCCTTCTACACCATTTTCTTCAATCTCTTTTCCTTCTTGAGTCACCAAACAAGGCTGAATTCCTGGCAAAGGCAAGGTAGCAAAAGTGGGTTTTAGTGGAGTTACATTCGGAATAGGACTAATCATCATTCCACCCGTTTCTGTCTGCCACCAAGTATCTACAATCGGACATTGGCTTTTGCCAATATACTTATGATACCATTCCCAAGCTTCCTCATTAATTGGTTCCCCAACTGAGCCAATTACTTTCAATGCATCCAAACGATAAGGTGCAACATATTCTAGACCTTTTGCCATCAAAGCACGAATGGCTGTAGGTGCAGTATAAAATTGATTCACCTTGTATTTATCACAAGTTGCCCAATATCTACCGGCATCTGGCCAAGTTGGGATACCTTCAGACATTACTGTAGTTGCTCCCGCTAATAGTGGACCATAGATAATATACGAATGTCCTGTAATCCAACCAATATCAGCAGAGCACCAATAGACATCACCTTCTTGGTATTGAAAAACATTCATAAAAGTATAATAAGTATATACCATGTAGCCTGCCGTAGTATGTACTACACCTTTGGGTTTTCCTGTAGATCCCGAAGTATAGAGAATAAATAACATATCTTCTGAATCCATAGTCTCTGCTGGACAATCTGCATCCACACTAGCAACTTCCTCATGCCACCAATAATCTCTGCCTTCTTGCATTTGACAAACTTGCTTAGTTCTCTCCACTACAATTACTGTTTCTACACAAGGAGTATGACTCAAGGCATCATCTGTAATATCTTTTAAGGCAATGGTTTTAGCACCTCTAAAACTTCCATCAGCTGTAATCACTAATTTTGCTTCAGCATCATTGATACGATCGGCCAAAGCATTGGCAGAAAAACCTGCAAATACCACAGAATGCACTGCACCAATTCGAGCACAAGCTAAAACTGCGATTGCCAACTCTGGAATCATCGGCATATACAAGCATACACGATCGCCTTTCTGCACGCCTTGTTTTTTCAAAACATTAGCAAATTGACTTACTTTTTGGTGTAACTCTTTATAGGTCAGCTTAATTTCTTGATCTTTAGGATCATTAGGTTCCCAAATAATTGCGACTTGATCGCCTCTAGATTCCAAATGTCTATCCAAACAATTTTCAGTTATATTCAACTGACCTCCCTGAAACCATTTCACATTAGGTTCACTAAAATTCCATTCTAAAACCTTATCCCATGACTTCTTCCATTGGAATTCGCTGGCAATATCTGCCCAAAACGCTTGAGGTTGTTCTACACTATACTGATATATTTTTTGATAATCATCCCAAGATTTGACAATGTGTTTCATCGCTTTGTATTTTCTTATTGTAATTATAATTTCTAATGATCTTGCGCTTGCCCTGCACCTCTCGGAATTCGGATATCTTCAACAATCTGTTGAACCTCAGCAGGAGGTGGACTAGTCAAATGACAAACGATTAGAGAAACCACAAAATTGATGAGCATGGCAATTGTACCAAATCCTTCTGGTGAAATCCCAAACCACCAATCTTCTGCAGTCGTCACACCAAATATATTAAATTTGAAGGTTAACATGTATAGAATCATGGAGAATAAACCAACGATCATTCCTGCTATAGCTCCTTCCTTATTCATCCGTTTGTAGAAAATGCCCAAGACAATGGCTGGAAAGAAAGAGGCTGCTGCCAATCCGAAAGCTAAAGCAACTACTGCTGCTACAAAACCTGGAGGATTAATCCCGAAATAACCTGCCACAAATACCGCAAAAGCAGCACTAATACGCGCAGCACGCAACTCACCTTTATCCGAAATATTCGGCATCAACTGTTTTTTGAGTAAATCATGTGATATAGAGGTTGAAATCACCAAAAGTAGCCCTGCTGCGGTGGATAAGGCTGCTGCCAATCCTCCTGCGGCAACCAAAGCAACTACCCAATTGGGCAGCTCTGCAATCTCGGGATTTGCCAAAACCATAATATCCTTGTCAATGTATAGTTCATTTTCAGTCGTAGGATTTGGATTGCTTAATAAACGCTCACCATATTTTCCTGTATCTTCTCTAAATAATGGTTTTTTACCATCCAATGCTGCACCACTCACATATTGTATCCGACCATCTCCATTTTTATCTGTCCAAGCCAAAAGTCCCGTTTTTTCCCATTTCTTGAACCAATCGGGCATGGCTTGATATTCTTGCGCAGTTTGGGTTTTGTCATCATAGACTGTTTGTAAAAGATTGGTACGAGCAAAAGCCGCTACGGCTGGCGCTGCTGTATATAAAATAGCAATGAATAAAAGTGCATACCCTGCTGATTTACGTGCAGCCTTCACATCAGGTACAGTAAAGAAACGTACAATAACATGTGGGAGACCTGCTGTTCCAACCATCAAAGCACAAGTGATGGCAAAGACATCAATCATAGATTTAGAATTATCAGTATACTCTGCAAAACCTAATTCTCTGTGTAATCCATCGAGTTTGTCCAAAAGTGGAACGCCATCTTCTAGTGTTCCTCCAAAGCCAACCTGAGGAATGACACTTCCTGTCATTTGTATAGAAATAAAAATAGCAGGCACCATAAACGCAAAGATCAGCACACAATACTGCGCAACCTGTGTATAAGTGATTCCCTTCATTCCACCCAAAACAGCATAAAAGAAGACGATCAACATCCCAATTACTACTCCCCATTCAACAGAAGTCTCTAAGAAACGGGAAAATACAACACCCACACCACGCATCTGCCCAGCTACATAGGTAAAAGAAACAATAATGGCTGCAATAACAGCCACTGTCCGAGCTAGGTTAGAATAATAACGATCTCCTATGAAATCAGGCACTGTAAATTTTCCGAACTTCCGTAAATAAGGTGCTAGCATTAAGGCTAATAAAACATAACCTCCTGTCCAACCCATCAAAAACACGCCTCCATCATATCCCATAAAGGAAATCAAACCTGCCATAGATATAAAAGAAGCTGCTGACATCCAATCGGCCGCTGTTGCAACTCCATTGGTTAGTGGTGATACACCTCCGCCAGCTACGTAGAAATCTTTGGTGGAAGATGCTCTAGACCATATGGCAATACCAATGTATAAGGTAAAGGTCAACCCTACTAAAATATATGTCCAACTCTGAACACTCATCATTAAAAATAAATCTCCAAACATGTTCTTTATATTATAATATAAGTAGATAGCCACAATTAATTTGTATTTAATTTAATCAGCCTTTTTGCGCTGCACTTCGTTAAAA
>JAKVCT010000316.1 GCA_022448995.1 Saprospiraceae bacterium | reverse complement strand
CCTTCGGGGTTTTCGCCTCGTTCAGCATCAAAAAATCTTGTGAATTATTATAAAATTAATTATGTCCACCTACTTAAGTAAGTAAGTTAGGTGTACATAGGGAGGTTCAGTATTAAGCATGTTTCTTCTCTCACCTTTTGCATTGCTGCAAAAGGTGACCAAAAACCCCGAAGGGCTCTACGAAGTAAACCCCGAAGTGCTCAGTGAAACTAACTTCTTTTCTATAAACATCTATAGCTTATTGATTATCAATTTATTTGTCTAATGCTGAATCTCCCTAACTAAAAAGCGAAGGACTTTTGAGTCCCTCGCTTAGATCATCCATTAAGATGAATGTTTCTCTATCGTATCAGCATAAACTCACCTCGCTGCACTCGTTCTTCATTTGATCCTACTTGTTTAAACCGAATTACATATAAATACATATCCCGTGCTTGAGGTTTCCCCTTATACGTACCATCCCAACCACCATCGAGCACATCACCCGTAGAATAAAGCAGCTGTCCCCAACGATTAAAAATTTTGAAGCTTTCGATTTCTACTGAAGCTAAGTGTACAGGTCTGAAACGATCATTAAGTAAATCTCCATTGGGAGTAAAGGCATCAGGGATACCCAAAAAGCCTGTGACCTCTAAAGTAACTAATGCTGTATCAGCACAAATTCGACCATCAGTATCCGTAAAGGCTGTTACCTTGTAGGTATAGAAACCATAATCATCAGGTTCTGCAAAGGTTACTGCTGAATTCGGATCAATAATACCCGCATTAGGATTAGCATTCACTTCTGTCCACTGATAAGAATAGAGCGGATTTACATTTACTGCACCTATAGTGACTGCATCATTCAGGGCAATTGAATAATCCGTTCGTCCTACCTCAAAAATATAGGCATCTACAGTAGGCTCTATTGGATCTAGGATTTCTATATCAGCTTTGGCCTTACAGAGCGTTGCATCCTCTACAGTTAGGCCATAAGTACCTGCTATCAGATTACTAAGATCTTCGGTTATACTACCATTATCCCAAGAATAGGTGTAAGGTAGAATTCCGTCGAAAGCAGTGATATAAATTGCACCACCAGAACTTTCATAACAAGCTAGATGCTGAACCGAATCCAAGGCAATATCTAGTGGGCAACTAGAACAGAGAAGAGAATCGTATAAATTGTCACTGCAACCCACTGTTCCACCAATGGCTCGTACAAATAAATCAACAGGTTCACCAGGATACAGGTTTGTGACTTGGTGGACCAAAGGTCCAGGAGAAGCAGGAATCCAAGTTATCCCACTGTCCAAACTGACTTCATAACCTGTAGCATCGGGAACGGGATCCCAGGTAAAAATAATCTCGCTATTCCAGAGTGATTCACAGGCGAGATTTGTAGGGGCAGGTAGGATAATTTCTTCTCCTATTAGTATGGTGATACTATCATATTCTTCATAACATAAACTACTTGAAAATACAATGGTTAAGGGTTCGGAACCCTCAATCACACTATCCTCTAAGGCTATAATATCAATAGTGACCGAAGTTTCCCCTGCAGGGATAATAACACTGTCAGGAATCTGCACAATATCTACTCCATTGATGACAGTTCCTGATAAATTATAGTTAACTACATAATCATCGTTTAATGGATTAACTAAGGAAAAAGTCACTGTACCATTTGCACAACCCTCAGCAATGATAGAATCATTATTACTAGTCACACTGTAGGCATCCACTCCCAAAGCTGAAAAACTACCTGCCTCTAGGAAAACTCCAGAATCAAAAGCTGCATCGGTAACATCAGCAATAGCAAGCTTTATATGATAAGTAGAACAAGCTTGTACTACAGCTACAGCTTCCAAGGCTACAGTCATTCCATCATATTCAATGTGAGGACCATTATTATTATCAATAAATAAATTGGAGAAGTTTAGAGAACCATTAGGAAAGGTACAGTTACCTACAGCTCCAGAATTGCCAGGTTGTCCATTATTAATAGTATTGATGGCTACAGGAAATGAAGTGTTGGGGACTCTAGCAATATTATAGTTGGTGTATCCTGGTCCCGTTAGTAAGAAGGCGAAAATGTCATTAAATTCACTACAAACAAACTCATTGTATTCTTCAGAAGCAAAAACATAGCGAAAACGAATGGTATCCGTTTCGGGTACAAAATCAAACTCTAATACTGCAGCATCAAAGGTAATGCTATCACCTAATATAAGATTGAGATCACTATCTCCAGGGCTACAAACTCCTCCAAAACAGTCAGGATCTTGAAAAGGATCAATTGAAGTAAAATCTCCACTTGTATTGATTGGAGTGGAAAATTCGCCTGCATAACCTGTGCTCAGAAAGATTCCAGAATTAAGTTCTAAGGAAGAACCATTATTCGTAAAATAAGCATATTGTCTGAAATCACTACCAGGCGCAATCGTTACATTACTTACTGTAACTCCACCTCCAATCAAAAAGTCTTCTACGAGTTGTTGTGGAGTGATTGCCGTATTTACATTAAGCTGTGCTTGCAGGGATTGTATACCAATAAAGAACAGACAGCATATGGTACTGATCTGTTGACGTAAGTTAATTGTCATAAAATTGATTTATTTTCTTTAGTTATTAGAGTTTTTTCGGTGTTAATTGGTTGATTATGAGTGTGTAGTGCTGTGTGTAGGTGTGTTGGCTAAAAAATATCTACAGGGGGCTTATCTTATAATAAACTCTAATCTTAATAGTTCGTTAATTTTTAACTTCGTTGAGCTCTTCGAGGTTAACTTCGTTGAGCCCTTCGGGGTTCACTACAAATTAATTGTGGCTACTTACTTAATGTTGTAAGCCAATCAACGAATTGTTCATAATTGTTACTTGTCTTTTTAACAAACGAACTTAAAAAACATAGAGTGTAGTAGTTTCAATTATAATTTTACGTTGAAATACTTTTTTTGAAACAAAAATCGTAAGATTTTTTACTTCCTTTTTAATGATGGTTCCCTTTGTGTAAAACTTAGATCAAACATAAAGAGCTAAAATCTGTACGTTTACTAATCTATAAATAGTACTTTTGCAGAGATTACATAAAGAAGCTAAGTAGGTGGACATAATTAGTTATAGAATAATTTAATCAGCCTGTTTGTAGATAGGTTTGCTTCGTTGAGCCCTTCGGGGTTAACTATAAATTAATTGTGTCCATCTACTTACTTACCTACAATAATTTCATATTGAAGTCGTATAGAAAATCTGAAGGAGTTGTAGGTTTTGATGAGTTGTATTGATAATATCCAAAACCTCTTTTTTTGTATTTGATAATTAGCTGTTTGGTGTTTTTCGAGTTTTTGTAAATATTTGATTATAAACTTATTATAAGTTTTTTGTGTATTATTATAATAATAGAATTCCTGATTTATGCGAATATTTTTAATCTTATTATTTCTTTGTGGGATTTACCTAAATGCAGATGCGCAATCTAAGGTTGTCAAAACAGTCATAGAGTTTAAAGCAAATTCTGCAGAGCTTCAAGCAAATGAAATTGCTAAGTTAATAGAATTAGCTCCCATCTTAGTGCGTTCTAAAATCTACTTACATGCCTACCTAGATGAAGTTACTGAAGCAAGTGCTACAGATTCTCTATCTTATTTAAGAGCTAATAATGTAAAAATGATCCTGTTAGGTGGAGGAATCCCCAGCAAGCAGATCCAAATATATTATTATGATCAACCTACTGTCTTGTCCGAGGAAGATATACACAATAGACGAGTTGTTTTGGAGGCTAGGGTAGAAGAAGATACCACAGCCATAGAACCTAAAATAGACTCGATAACTAAGGATACTACAGCAGAGATAAATCCTGAACCTGAGCCTGAACGAGACCCAAATGTGGCAGCTTATCAGGATCAAATACGAAAATTTTGGGTGGATAAATTGCTTTTGATTGATTTGGGAGCTAATGTCAAGTACAAAGGAGTAGAGGATGTAGCTTATACTCGTTTATGGAAATATATTTATCAGCTAAAAAAGTTGAAGCGTCTAACTACAGAGAGTACAGAAGGACAGCTTTTACAAACCTTAGGAATTTTTGAACTACCCAAAGAAATGTGTCGGTTTAGAGAACTTACCAAGCTGAGTTTAGTCTTGGATGACTATATGAATATTGATAAGGAATCAATTAGGTTATACAAGAAACAGAAAAGTAATGATTATACCTCAAAATGGGCAGAACAAGAATTGAAGCCATTCCTAGAACAAATAGATACGTTCTCGATGGTGTCAGTAGAGGCTAAGGGGTTCTGTGGGGTTTTTCAATTAGCATTGCCTATTACTACACATTTTGATACAATTGCTTTGACAACATTAGACGCTCGTGCTATTGACTTTCATTGCTTCAAGCAACGAATAGGTTTCAGAAACTCAGCGGCTATATCTACTTTAGATAGTACAGATGCTTACAATCATTATGTATTTAATTCTCCCAATGAGGCAGAACAACCTTATTTTCTAGATTTTCAATGCTTGGGATTGAGCGGTGATAAAATTCAGCTTTCTAAGCTAGATGTAGAAAAAGTGGCCTATTATGATACTTATCGAAAGGATTATTATCCAATTGAGCTAGAGGAGATTAAGGTTAAGGTGCTTGGAATGGAAGCCGAAAAAATCTATTTTGAGCAGCCTTCTATCAATCTGAGTTTCAAAACAGAGGTACATAATGGTGAGGCTAGTGCAACCTTATTCCGAAAGTTGAGCCAAGAGACTAAAATTTATGTAAAATTGGTGAAGAAGTTGAAGAAGAAGCGCAAGCGTTATTTGCTTTTACGCACTTTGGAATATGATGAAAAGAATCGGGTGTATATTGTGAAAGCTAAGGATTTATTCTTGGAAGAGTAGTATACCTAAAATGTCATCTTTTGATTAAAGGTTATGGGCTTTCGCTAAATACAATTTTGATCTTATGGATCAGATTTCACCTTTTTTGAAATTTACCTTCTTAGATAGCTCCTTTACTTTTTATTTATCGCAGAGCTTTTTGCCTCGTTCAGCCTCAAAAACCCTGAAAGGCTCAACGAAGTTAAACCTTGTGAATTATCCTATAACTAATTGTGTCCACCTACTTACTTATCAAATAAAAAAATGATTGTTTTCAAGAAGGTCTAAAGATTTTTGATTATCATTTTATTAGTTTGAATTTTTAGTATTTTTAGGTTTAATTTGCTGTAATAGAAGTGTTTGTGTGAGTTGTACTCTGTTTGGAATATCGTGAAGTTTTTAAAAAAAGGTTTTTGAACAGATATAATTCTCCTAATTTAGTAGTTGTAAATAAACAATAGATTTATCTTATCAAGGGCATAAGATAGGTTTGCGAACAGTTTCTTGGGAAAAGTTAATATTAATGGCTTAGTGTCGCAAGATACTAGGCTGTTCTAGTTTTAGAGCATTTCCGATTTTTTTTTGATAACTTTATGAAAGAACAAAAAATATT
>JAKVCT010000315.1 GCA_022448995.1 Saprospiraceae bacterium | reverse complement strand
ATACTGCTTGATAATGAATTTTTAAAAAGGGATAGAGCTTAAAGATTATTTTGAAGGAATAACTTTCAAATTAAAAAATAATGCCATATATTTGCACCTTAACAAATTGAGTAATCATCTCTCATGAATAGCTGAAATCCCCTCTATCAGTTAATACATACTTGTGACAAATTCGAATTTTATAGAACTCTATAAACACAAGTAATGTATTCGAATTTTTATTTATTCTGTTTTTTACTATTCCTCATTTTTTCTTGTAGTCAAACGGAAACTGGACCTTTATGTGACTATCAGGCTTCACAAAGTAACAACTATGTTGTAGGTATTGATGACCTTGAACTTAATTTTCCTTATCAAGTACCTTCCGAATTGTCTCAGTTACAATCAGACCTTCAGAACTATGATCCTGGAGCCACAATTGAGGTTGAATTTTTTGCATTCAATCGGACAACTAACGTCCGTATTGAAAATTCCATGAACGTTTACATTGAGTTAGTGATGGATGGTGACAGTACTGGAACATTGTTCCCTGTCTATTCTTTTTTCGAAGAAAATTGTAATTGATTTTCATTTGGTTTATTGGTAAATGGAGGCTGTCTCAAAAGAGGTGGCCTCTTTAATTATGAGAAAAATAGATGATTTTTTATCTTAACTCGCTTGACACACTTTATTGGACAGTCTCGCCATTCGCAAATAATTTCGCATTTTAGGGTGTCCTCAAAAAGTTGCTTGGTTTCAATTTAAAAAATAATCTCTGGGTATTTCAAGTTTCTGGATATTACCTAGTATATATTTAATAATTGAAGTGCAAGCTTTTTATTCAAGATGCCGCTTTTTTGTGCATTTACCGCTAGTTACACTAAAACTTATAGAGATTCAAGCCGCAAGTTTTCAACACTTAGCTAATGGTGATTCCTTTTTTGAGGACACCCCATCTATACGAGATTTATTTTTAAGTTCCTGAAATGTCGTCTTGAATGATTAAGCCTCCTTTGATGGCTTTCAACTTTGTATCATCAAGAATCTCTATGGATTGTTCTTCTATTAATTCTTTAGAAGGCTATAAGAATAGTAAAGAATCAGCTATCTGCAGTTGCAACATTTTGTAAAGAAAATAATGTATTACCTGCTCATCAATACCCATTGAACAACAGTATTTATAAGTTGAATAATCAAATTTATAACCGTTACAAAATAAAAAAAAGGAAAAAATTCATTGTATTGACATAGGCAGATTATTAATTTTGAAAGCTATATATCTTTTATTTTATTCATTATCAATGCATTAAGCATAGCCCCCTCAAAAGTTTATTGATACCGTCCAGTATGCAAATATGGCTTAGATTAGAATGCAGTTGCTAGCAGACACAAAAAGGAAATCCCAAATTGTATTTGCTTACACTCATAATTATCTTTACTCATAGACTATAATTTATCTCCTAAAAGTGTGGCCATGATTTGGCCACACTAGAAAAAGGAGGTTTTGTGAAACAATATTTTTTCTACTGGAGGGTATTCAATAGGTGATTAAGCTGCAGCGGATCTATCTGATTGATGATTTGCTGGACTTGCTTGAATCTTTCGTAGTGCATGTCAAATTCTTCTGGTTTCCATTGCTGATCTTTTACCCGTTGCTCTAGTACAGGCTTTAGAATCTGCTATAATTCAGCTAAAGAATGTACTAGCTGAGCTTTTCTCATTTTAGGCTGTGTTATCTTTTCCATAGATCTATTTTGGAAATTTAGAATAGGTTCTTTTGCTCGACTACTCTTTTCGCTGGTAAGTCATTTATCATCTTCTTAAACTCGTGCCATCGTATTCCTTTTAGTTGCAGTAATTCTGCTAGCTCTTTGTACTCTGTAATAAGCAGGTGATTTTGATTAGCTTCATACTGACTCATTTGTTGCTTTGCAATCTGTTTAGGATATACCTTCGCTTGCATACTATGCTCACGTTTGCAGTATTTTATGATCACCTCTAGGTTGATTTTTATTTGATTCCTATTCATTAGTAAGGGAGTTTTTTACTGCTGAGATCCAGATCGATATCCGAATTAATAATAGAGGCTTGAGTTTCTTCATAATCCTTGTTGCCTAGAACCAAGTATTCTTTGCTATTGCTTTTTATTCTTCTATCCTTGGTGGTTACTCCTGGATTAAATTCTAAGCCAATGTATTCGGCATACATTTGTAGCTTTTGTTTGAATTTCCTTGGATTCATAAATCTCTTTTCTTGAGGATAGCTTTCAAGGAATTTATTGCAGGCATAATCTTTCTCCACCTTATTATTAAGGAATGCCCCTTGTTCTTCTATATTGTAGAATAGACCTGCCCAGTCTAAGAAGTTCTCACTGATTTTTTGTCTTAGCTTCCTGCGATCTACATCACCTTTATCTATCTTGAACTCTAGGCCAAATCTTAAGTAAGTCTGGATGCAAGTAGCTATCCAGTTATAGAATAGATTCCATTGTTCATGTTCCCATTCATGGAATAGTTGACAACCAAATTCATCACTAAGTGAGCGATGGCCATTGTAGTAGTCACTGAAGGAAATATAGTATTGGCGCCTACGGTAACTATTCCCTTCTCCATTAAGTGCATGATTAGTAGTAATGATAAATTTTCTAGGCTCAAGATTATAGCGTTTCACACCCTTTTCATTGACTGTAATTCCTGTGGTGATATGGCTAAAGAGAAATTCAAAATTGAAGTTGACACGGACATCATCAAATAGGATCACCTGTGTACGCTCATCTACATTTTCATAGATATGGTTATCATCCTCCAAGTTTTTTTTCTTTCCATCGATGGTCACCTGGGGAACTAGGTGCTTAAACTGTTTTGCCCATACCGATTTACCTGTTCCTCCATGACTGCTTCCTACTTCGCTTTCAATACCATCCATACAAACTACAGCTTTTGCATTGCCATAATCGATATAATCATGAAGGACGTAACCTGCAGCAATCATTTTAGCTACTAGATTTTGGTAGCAAGTTTGTTTTTCTTCCTCTGTTTGTTTCTCTGGTTGTTCTCTTTCTACCCAATATTTGACACCATCTTCAGACTCGATGAGCTCCTGTTTCTTTTTCCAGGCAAAACAAGATGAATTCAAATAGAATTGTGCGATATGACTTTTGTGAGCTTCTTCTGTTAATTCTACTTTTAAATCATCACCATCACGCTCTATAGAAGCCATAGGCTTGCCTAAATATTCAGGCTCGAAGTCAATGATTTTATTAGACCAAATATGCCTTGGTAACTCACTTAATGGTCGTTGGATGATTTCATCTTTTGTAATCTTCCAAAATCCATTTTTAAAGTATAAATACATGCAAGCCTTATCACTTCTATTAAACTCTGGAGTAAGCATGTACATGTTCTGCAGCTTCTTCTGACCTAAATACTGGTCTCCTCCACGGAGTAGTAACTCTACTACTGGTTTTTCATCAATCTCTCTAGTATAATTTAGTACATAACGCTGGATTTTATGAGCGGTGGTTTCCTCTAGCACTTTGTTGTCCTGCTTTATGAATCTGAATTTTTCTACTCCATATTCATACAAGCCAAAGCCTCTATTTTTTAAGAACTCTAGAATATTGGTGTAGTCAAATTGGTATTTATATTTAGCATCGCCTTCTTTATCTTTCCCATCATAAATTTTTCTCCAGTACTTTTCAGTAGGTAAAAGTTGTTGAGATAATTCAAATTTGCCTACATCTTTATTCCAGTTCCAGGTTAGACCTTTAAATTGAAATTCACGTAAAGCCTTCAGCTGGGGTTGGTGTTTTTGTAGGAATGAAGGGTTACTATGTAGGCTCCAGAACTCTTTAAGTTTATAGCTGCTAAGTGTGGTGATTTTATATACATTGACATACTTGCCTTCACCATCTCTGCTATTCATTGCTTCTTTAAAATCTTTTTGCAGCTCCTTTTCTTTTCCTTTTAATTCATGAACTAATAAATCATCCACTCCTTTGTGGACAGGATCCTTGCCATGAGCCATATAGATTTCGATCTCAATGCCTTCATTATAA
This sequence comes from Saprospiraceae bacterium, assembly GCA_022448995.1. Lineage (GTDB taxonomy): Bacteria > Bacteroidota > Bacteroidia > Chitinophagales > Saprospiraceae > JAKVCT01. The sequence continues at coordinate 1,442 of JAKVCT010000315.1, read as the reverse complement.
TAGGCTTTGAAATAATCTCTATACTTGGATACTGCTTTAAAAAAAGAAGCTGGTCTTGATTCAATAGATTTAGCAGGATTGCTAATAGAAATGTCTTGCCAGTCACTATCTAAAACAAACACTGCATTGGCAACTGCACAACGTTTTATTAGCAGCTCAAATTGGTAAGGCATATCTCCTGATGTACTGAAGTTGTGAATCCCCATGATACCTACCGTAGGCATTCCTTCAATGCACATTTTGTCAGCTTTCTTTTCACCTTCAGTAATGTATAAGGTTTCAATGATGTCATGCTTTTTGTATGCATTAATCATCCAATTTGGAATCCACAAATGAGATCCACTTTTTGAAGGTGATTGGTATTTAATAGGTTTACCATCTTTGTTGAGATGAAGGCTAGGATTATTCCATCGTACACGTAGTAAAGGTCGCTGCTTGCCCTTGTCATCTGTGTACTTCATTACATTACCATTGAGGTCTAGGTAATGTAAAATCATATCATCACCTTCTGGTAAGATATTCCACTTATTGTCTTTTGTAGCAGATTGGTATCGATCTAATTCATAGGTAGATTCCTCCTTTTGTATCTTGTACTTCTGATAGTTATCAGAAATACCAGATGCTATAAGTTGACTTTTCCGGAAGCTTTCTTTTCTATTTCCACGTCCTTTGGTTGAAGGAGTTTTTTCTTCTACATAAAAATTATATTTATCAGCTAAAATATGAAGAGCCTCAGGGTAAGTTTTTTGTTGAGTATTTATTAAGAAGGAAATGGCACCTTTCCCACTAACATCACATACCCAGCACTTCCATATATTTTTCTTTTCATTTATGCTGAATTTATTCTTAGCTCCACAGCATGGGCAATCACCTACATGATCATTTCCTTTTTTCTGTAATTGCAAATAATCGCTGATAACATCTACTAGATCAGTTTTATTCTTGATTTGGTCAGCTTGCTCAGGTGTGATAAACTTAGTCATGTCATCATTATAATAGTTAAGAAAAAGTGGGGTGAGCCTTCGCCCAGCCCCTATCGATGACTGACGTTAAATAGAACCATTACCCTAATGGCAGTGGTTCCATTTAGGCAGTCATCGTCTATGAAAATTAATCCGTCCTCTGATGCAATTAGAGGACAGGAATTATCCATTATTTTATGTGTTCGTTATGTGTAGCTCTCAAAAGCTCTTACTTTGGGGGAAGTAAGATTAAGCAGCGGGGATGTGCTCTTGGGATGCGTATCCCCTGCTGCTGAGTTGGTGTTTGTAAAAAGTAATGTATAAGTCCTTGTAGGCTCACTTCAATTTTAAACTCTAGTTCGCTTTACTAAAATCTCTTCTGGATTTAAGCCTAATGCTATCAATTTTTGTTCTGCTGTATTAAAGGTGTTCTTCAATTCGCTTATTCTTTTCTTAACCGTATCTGTTTGTTTCCTCTTT
>JAKVCT010000314.1 GCA_022448995.1 Saprospiraceae bacterium | reverse complement strand
ATTTTTTGTTGTAATTAAATTTACAAAACTTTACTTATCAATCCTTTATGTTTTTTCTTTTTCCTTAGTTCACGTTAATAAATAGTAAAACCACTACCCTTTTTTATAACATCTATAACATAAAAATGCCTTGTAGTTAATGAGAAACTACAAGGCATTTTTTAGATCCAACCTACACTGGAGATTGGTTTAATAAATAGTGATGGCAATTTGTCGAGACAACTGGATTCGAACCAGTGACCTCTACCCTGTCAAGGTAGCGCTCTAAACCAACTGAGCTATGCCCCGATTAAGCAACACAATAATAAACATATTCTTTCAAAAAAACAAATGGAGAACCCCAAACCTAAACATCTTTAGGATTCTCCATCTATAAAACAAGTTCGATTATTGAACAATAAGCTTTCCATTTGTTGCTACTCGACCATCCGTATCAATACGATAAAAATAAATCCCCGACTCTAGATTCCCACGCTCCACTTCAAATCGATCTTGACCACGAACCTGTTGGTGACGTACAATTCGCCCCATTGCATCATACAAATAGAAATCTAAGGTATCACAATCCACACCTAAAAGCTCAACCGTAGTACTATACTTAAATGGATTGGGATAGGTCTTCACCTCCATCTCTGGGATATAAATCTTATCTTGCTTTACTATAATAAAATCAGAAGCAATTTGTTGAATAACCTGATTACTAGTATAGATTTGTCCTCCCATAGATACATTTACGTGATTAGCAATAAGACTTCCTTGAGGATTATCTGCTTGTTGGTGAATTCTAATTTTGACAAAACCATAACTAAGATCATATTGATTTTGTATACTCGATTGTAGTGGCTCCAAAAAACGAAGAACCAAAAAACCTTCTTCTGTCAGCTCCATACTCGTTTCATGACTTCCTCCAATAAACTCTATCTTTGTCAGATCCAATAAAGGAGATAATGAATCATAAATAGTCACACCATTTACCGCACTTCCTGTCGTATTATGCACCCAGATATGATAATCTATAGGAGTATTAGATTCTATATAATTATTAGGTGGATCATAACCTGTTGGATAAGCTGTAATTCCCACAACTTGGGTTGGATCTATTGTATTAATATTCTGCTGTACATCAATTGCTTGGTTAAAACGAGAACCTCCATTATCATACATAGTTCCAAACCCAACACTCTGTATATTAAGTGTATCCGGTACACATCCCTCTGCAAAAGCTGAGGGCTTTCCATCTTGTAGATAGTTATAGACTACATTTTCTTGTTCAATGGTGATTCTATAAGTTTCTAGAGTATCTACAGGTTCATAAATTGTATCCGTACCTCCCGGAGGAATAATCGAAGGATTCCCCATCCGCAACAATAAATCATCATGGGTAATAATATAAGGAAGAGTAGGTGGATTGGGGGCTATACCTTTATTGTGAATCAAGAACATAACTGAATCTCCTACACACTCTGCTCTTGCTTCTAAAAGACTAGTTGTCGTATTGAGAATAGCAGGCAAGGTATCAGGAAAAGCTTCGGCTCGAATAGTATGTGCTCTACCCAAAAAGGGTATATCAGTATTACAATCAATATAAGTTCCTATTGCTGTATATCCTTCTTCTCCTAAACCAAGTGAGTTCTGTAGAAAAAAACGATATTGATTTCCGCCCAAATTGATAAAGGGAAGAGATGAACTATCAAATACCATGTATGAATCGAAAGTTACATCTATATAAGCACTATCTATGATTGTAGTTCCTTGGTTTCGATAATTAAGCGTATACAAAGAATATCCACACTGATTGACAAAAGGTGTTGAAATAGATGTCTCCAAGAAAGCTCCTGTAGCTACTGGACGTAACGGAAAATCAACGACAAAAGAACTATCCTGTGCAGAGAATGTAAGAGTATCTGCGACTGTACAGTCCAGCACCAAATATGGCGTATTTGGATGTACTTCAACTAGGTAAGTACTTACTGGAATATTGCTAATTTCATACTGGAAATTGACCGAGGCATCATAACTACCATAATAAACCTGTCCACTGAATACGTCTGTTGCTGTAACTGCAATTCCATTGTACGAATCAACATCACCTGCCGAGAATAGACAGTTCTGATCAAAATCGGCGAATATCCGACCTGTAATTATTGTATTTTGTGCGCTTAGAGGTATTGAACATAATAATAAGCATAGTAAGCTTAAAAGATGTACATATATTTTCAATCGTTTCATAATGTTTTATTTTTTATGATAATTTGCTGGATTTCAATACTATATAAATAGGGCTTATCAAATCAATAAGATTCTCTTGTCTTAAGTAGCTTTTATAGTTTAACTGAAATTATTTAATCTTTGAGTGAAAAGAAATTTATTTGTTTTTTTACAATGTAAATTTCTATAAAAAAAATATTGAATCAAAATACAAAAATGCTTTTTTTTCAGTAATTTCAATATCTTCATACAAGATAAAATGGAAATCATAACCTTTTTTTTTCAAAAAAAATTATGCATAAAACTAAGCTTCTACAAATATTCTATACCCTATCAAAAGCAGAATTAAGAAAGCTCCATCGCTTCGTAAAATCTCCTATACACAATACTCGAGAGGATGTTATTCATTTTTTTGAATACTTACAAAAGACATCCTTGGAACAGTATAAAAAATTACAAAAAAAAATAATATTTAAAGCGATATATCCAAAGGAAGTTTACGATGAGAAAAAGATGTATTATCTGATTTCTTTTTTGATGAAGGTGCTTGAGGATTTTTTGATTTATACAGAACGAACAGAAAATGATGCGGAAAATCTATTGGCTTTAGCCAAGGCCTTTAGACGATTAGAATTGGAAGAACAATTCAATCAGACCATCCGAAAAATAAACACAAAGCAAGATAAACAGCCACTTAGAGATATGGAGTATTTCCAGTATCAGTACCAACTACAATTAGAAATTTGTAACTTCTTTGTACGTAAAACTAGAGATAATTCAAGCTATTTACAAGAATTAGATCACTCTTTAGATTTGCAATTCATTGTACAAAAACTAAGACAAGGTTGTGCTATTATTGTGAATAAAACGATCTATACAGGCGACTATGATACAGGTCTATTAAGTTCTGTGATTGAGTATGTTAAGCATAATACAAAGGTTTTGGAACATCCTGCTGTTGCTTTATATTATTATTATTATCAGGCAGCTACAGACCAAGAAAATAGTCAAGACTATTTCAATAAATTCAAGGAAGTATTATTGGCTCATCATCATCAGTTCAACGAAGATGAAGCTTATGGATATTATGGTTTGGCAATTAATTATTGTATCAAACAAATCAATACAGGGAAAGAAGCGTACTTAGCTGTTCTATTTGAGTTATACCAAATTGGTTTGGATACTAAGCTACTCTTTGTGAAAGGTAAATTGCATCATTTTGCCTTTAAGAATATAGCGGCATTGGCCTTGCGTCTGAAAAAATTTGATTGGGTTCGTGACTTCATTCAAAATTATCAAGAAGCACTCAATGAGAAAGTGCGCGATACTTATGTGCATTTTGCTAAATCAAAATTAGCCTTTGAAATTGGTAATTATGATGAAGCCTTGAAGCGTTTGGCACAAATGGAGTATGATGATTTACTACTCAATTTGGCAGCAAAAATCATGTTATTAAAAATCTATTATGAACAGAAAGACTACAAGGTCTTGGATTCTCTAATCAGTAGTTTTAGAACCTTTATCAACCGAAAAAAGGAATTGGCCTACTCTAGAGATAATTATAAAAACACCTTACGTCTAGTTCAGAAACTCGTCAATATAAACCCTTATTCAAAAGAAGATAAAAATAAATTGCGCCAAGAAATCCTCAATGAAAAAAGAATGCTAGAGCGAACTTGGATCTTGGAACAATTGGATAAAATAAACTAAACATTATCGTTTATACGATTGAACCTTCCTCTTACATAATATTAATTATCAACTAATTATGCCCCAAAACTATTATAGAAGCATTGAAGACGCTTTAAAAAGCAATGAACCCGTTACTTGGTTATCACTTTACAGAAATGATTTTAGTCAGGGATTACCCAAAGAATTATTTCAGCTCAAGGATTTAGAATATCTAAGCTTAGAAGGAACAAATTTGATTCATGTTCCTAGTGAATTGAATCAATTAGAAAACCTAAAAACGCTTAATCTCTCTTGGAATGAGGGACTTGTTTTTGATAAAGATTTGCATTTACCTAACTTGGAAAGCGTCATATTTTCCCAATGTAAATTGGAGGAGATTCCTGCTTTTGTCTTTAAAGCAAAACGTCTAAAGACCATTAACTTTAGAAGGAACTATCTACAAAAGATTCCTAAAGAACTTGCTGAATTGCAAAACCTAAGCTACTTGGATCTTTCTTTTTGTGGAATTGAGGAAGTCTCAGAATTTGTATTTGAATTACAATGGCTGAATGAATTAGATTTATCTGTTAACAGAATAAAGCAATTACCCGAACAATTGGGTAAATTGGTTTTACTGAATAGACTTTATCTACACAAGAATAAATTAGAAAGCTTCCCCGACTCTTTAGGTAAACTAACAAAATTAGAATTCCTACAATTGGAAGAAAATCAACTCCAAACATTACCAGAAAGCATCGGAGACTGTAAAAACTTAACAGAACTGCGAGCTTCTAATAATAAAATAACGGCCTTACCTACCTCTATCGCTCAATGTAGCAATCTAAAAAATTTAGAAATCAGTAATAACCTTATCACTGAACTTCCCGAAGACTTAGGTAACATATCAGGATTATATAGTATATATCTTGGTGGTAATCAATTGACGTCCCTACCCGAAAGCATAGGGAATATGAAAAATTTGGATCATATTGCCATGTCACATAACCAGATTACAACTCTACCTAAAAGTTTTAGCAAACTCGTCAATATTCGCTCTTGTTATTTTGTCAATAATAAATTCCACACCTTTCCGCTCGAAGTCTTACACTGGGTTCAAATCATTAATCTTATAGGTCTGGAACAATTTACTGCCAATCGTTTTACACGCAGAAGCGGTTATCGAGATTTCTATAAAACCATGAAAGTCGCTAAAGATCCTGATCCTAATGCGAAAGTTGTTGCTTATCATTTCTTTACGAGTATCGCGCCTACTGAGCCTTTTGAGCTGAAAGCTTGTATCGAAAGTTTGAAGGTGAGTGATAAAACCATTCAAGAAAATGCGATCAAACATATCAGAGAACATCATCTAGAGAATTATACTAAAAGTCCATTAAAAAAAGGTGCAGAAGTAGTGCTTTGGGGCACTGTTCCCTACAAGCGAAAAGAGCTTAAGGAGAAACTAGCAGAGTATGATATTAAGTTGGCAACTAAAGTTAAGAAAACCACTACTCATGCGATTATTGGAAGAAAGTTGAATAAATATGAGGGTTATGATCAGGATGGCTTGGCAGTATTGACAGAGTTAGAATTGTTAGCCTTTTTTGAAA
>JAKVCT010000313.1 GCA_022448995.1 Saprospiraceae bacterium | reverse complement strand
TGTTTTGTATCCATATAAATTATTTATTTAATCAAGTATGATAAGTAGCTAGCCTCAATTAAGTTGTACCTAACCCCTCAAAGGCTGTTAAAAAATCGCCTAAACGAAATAATAGAGGATTAAACCGATTTCTAAAGTAGATTCTAAAAATGAGTGTAAAACGAATTAATACACTAAATTTACAACATAAGCAATAGAGATTCTTACGAATCGTTTCATAAATAAAGTTATTTTTGTATAACTATTTTACCTTATATAAGTAGATAGCCACAATTAATTTGTATTTAACCCCGAAGGGCTCTACGAAGTAAATTTAATCAGCCTTTTAGCTTTATTGAGCCCTGCAGAGTTAGCTTCGCTGAGCCTTTGGAGTTTTCGCCTTGTTAACCCCTAGAACAATTATCATTTAAAACAACTTATATTACAGACTACTTTGTAACGGGTTACTCTGTAAGCTAAATATTTAATAAAAACCCCATACTATCATTCTCAAACATCCTACAAATATGAAGATATTTTACTGCTTAGGTATTTATTATTGCATACACGCCTTCTGTGGAATAACACTAGTAGCGCATCCCCAAACTGCCTTATGTGATATTGAAGATAAGGCAAAACAATTAACTTACAAAGGCAATATAGGAAATCAACTTTCAGTAACACTCCAATTAGAATTCACGAATACTTCTTGTACTGGACGCTACCACTATCATAAATATCGCCAAGACATCTTGCTCAAAGGTGAATTAATTGATGATAAATGGATAATAAAAGAAATGAATTCGAAAGGAGAGGAAAAAAATCAGTATTTCAAAGGAACCTTTTCTGCTGACCAAGATCATTTCTTAGGAACTTGGGAAAATCCAGTCAAGGGCATTACACACCCTTCTAAGTTTGAGTGTCTAAAAAACCCTCTTAATTCAAGTACCACCATTGATTACGAAAAAACACGCAAATTCCAAGAACTGCTCAATTATTTTGATCTTCAGGTCATGTTACCTTGCAAGATTGATCGAGGAATTGATGATATGCACTTCAAGTGGACCCCAGATACTAAAACATATATTACAGATTTCAAGCAAAATATTCCCTATCATCTAGCTCGTAATTATATAATGGATCAAGTAAATATTAAGGTCAATAGTCCTTTTGACTACTTTGATATGGATGAAAGTTTCTATAATAATTATAATGCAGAATATAAGTCTATTGGAAAAATATTCTCTAACAACAAATCTATTGGACTACTCTTTCACTTTGATGAAGATACAGGCTGGGACGAGTATGAACTCTTCTTCCTATTAGTTTTTGATCATGAAGGTAATCTCCTTGCTAATATTAAGACCTATACCTATGTAATTACGGAAGGTACAGGAAAGATTTCATCTGAAAAATCTTGGGCAAACCTAACAAATAATGGATCTATTACCGTTATTTCAGAATCTATTGTGATAGAATATGGAAATGATGCACAAACTGGAGAAGAATATTATAATGAAAATAATAAAAATCAAACCTTAGAATATACTGTAACTGCTAATGGTTTATTGGATGTAAAAGATTAATGAGATTTGCAATCTCTACTTAAGTAGGTGGACATAATTAATTTTATAATAATTATCCCCACCTACTTAGTTCCAAAATATAGTGGCGAAGAGCTCTACAAAGAAATACGATTCATTTAGATTTTCTACTCAACTTATTTATGAAGTTTTTTATTCAGATTTTATCTTTTTGCACTTGCCTTTCGTTATTTGTGGGAACGAGTTTTGCACAAAATCCCAACGACCTCCAAATGCTAGAAAAATGCTTGGATACTATTAGTAATGATAGTATACAGATTCAAATATTGAGTCAAATGGTACAAGCCAATCTACAGTTTGATAAAAAACAGGCAGGTCTCCTAAAAGATTCTGTATACAATATTGCCAAACGAAAACAACTAAATTTCGGTATTATCCGAGCACATAATCTCTCCAGTCAAATCTATCATGCTGAAGGCAAATATCAAGCTGCACTCAAATCTGCTAGCCAAGCAGCTCAATTAGCTGCTCAACAGAACGATACTTTAGCTCTTGCTCACAGTTATATCAACTTGGGAAATGCATATATCCAAAAAGGCTATATGGATCGTGCTATTGATTATTTAACTAAAGCACTGCGAATTGTAGAAACTCAAGAAAGAGCCCTTGATATTGCAATCTGTTACCACGCAATGGGACTCGCTCATTTTTATCTAAAACAGTATGATATTGCTCTAGAATATTACAACCGAGCCATTGAAACATTTAAACAAAAAAATGATCCAATTCGACTGGGCGAAAGCTATGTTAACAAAGGACGAATTTTCTTGTATAATAATGATACAGAAATCGCTATGCAACTTTTTAACAAAGCCAAGATTCTTCACAAAAAACATGATTTTCAGGCAGGTATTGGCGATGTAAATCGTGCGCTTGGGGCAATGGAACTTAGACAGGATAACTATGAACAAGCCAAAAACTATTATGAACAAGCTAGCGATATTTTCTATAACCTAGGCAATCGTTTACAACACGGAAGAAGTCTGCAGGGATTAGGCGAGACTGCCTTAGCTGCTGAGAATTACACAGAAGCTAAACTGCATTTCAAAAAAGCATTGATGATTTCTAAATTAGCTCGTGCACGTGTGCTCACACGTGATATTTATTCTGACTTATATCGAATGTATTCTGCACAAAAAGAATATAAGGATGCCTTAAATCAATATCGAAAATATATTACTGTTCGAGATACTATTCTAAATCAAGAACGTGCAGAACGCATTGCAGAGGTAACCAAACAGTATAAGAATGAAAAACTGGCGCGTGAAAAAAGTGAACTAGATCGACAAAACAAGGAGCAAGCCTATGTGCTAGATCTACAAGATAAAGAATTAGAACTGAGTGATCAGAAGCTAGAGCTTTCGCAGTTGCGGAATAATCGAATGTTGACTATTTCTATAGTTATAGGATTCGTTTTTATACTTGTAATAATCATTATTTCTCTATTTTTTAGACAAAAACAGTTACAATCTAAGGTTCGCGAAAATGAGTTGGAACAACGTGCGCTACGTTCTCAAATGAATCCACATTTTATGTTCAATTCACTCAATTCTATCCAGAGTCTAATTGCCATGAATGATAATGCTTCAGCAAGTATTTACCTCGCTAAATTCTCAAAGCTCATGCGAAGTATTCTACAAAATTCTAGAAAATCCTTCCTCAGTATTCAAGAAGAAAGCCGATTCCTATCAACTTATGTCGATCTTGAAAAACGACGTTTCAAAGGTTCTTTCACATTCAATATAGATGTGGATGAAGTAGCAGATACTAACTTTACAATGATCCCAACTTTTGTCATTCAACCTTTTGTGGAAAATGCTATTGTACACGGACTACTCAAAAGTCCTAGGGAAGGAAAGCTCAATATTGTGTTTACAGAACCAGAACAATGGGAAAATTATATCCTATGTGTCATTGAGGATAATGGAATTGGACGTGAACAGGCTAAATTGAATAATAAAAATAGAACAAAAACACATGAATCCTTGGGCGTAAAAATCACTGAGCAACGTCTAAATTATCTATCGGGAAAAAGCCTTCCCAGCAAACCTCTAATTGATTTTGTAGACTTGAAAGATAAAGAGGGAAAAGCCTTGGGTACACGAGTAGAGCTGCTCTTACCGATGCGTTATGCAACATTAGATAAAGAATAGATTTTGGGACATGCTAAGACAGGAACCTGTAGAACCTCCATAAATAAATCGTAATCAACAAATTAGTTATTCATAAAATCCTTTAGAATTAACAATCTTCCAATCCGCTGGAATCGCTAAGCTCATCAGATTAGGCAACTGAAAATTTAGCTTCTTTTTATAAAGATACCATCCCATTTTTATTTAAATTAGTTCGTAAATTAAATTCTTAAAAATTGGCTGTTGTCTTATGTAATATTCTAGAAATAGAATTACTTCACTTTTGCTTAGATTAGAATAAGAATAGTCTATACAACCTTCAATACCATATTGATTAATTCCGCCACCGAAAAACAATTTTCTTTTTTCTAGCTCATGGATAAAATTATAATAAATTTCTTCCTCTAGGGGTTTATTAATCGTTCTATCAAGTAGATACTCCAATAAGATTCTAATTTCCATATCAGCCCTTTTCTATTAATGCCTTTAATTTAGCCAAAAAATATTCACGCTCTTGCTTAAAAAGCTGTTTCCCATTCGGTGTTAGGCAAAGAATATAATCGTCTATTTCTAAAACAGAGTAAGCAAGTCCAACAGTCCTATTAATAGGATAAATTAACTCATTGTTCAGGAGTTCAAGGATCAAATCTTCACTATTGGGTTTGTTATGGTCGGCTTCATGTAATCTACTATATAAGGATTTTAATTGTTGACCATTCAATCCATCTCTGCGAGGAAATATATACCAAAGTAAAGTATACATGTAAATATTCATAAGAATTAATTTGACTTAGAGATATAAGTAGATATTCACAACATACTGTCTTATAAATTAGTAATGCTCAAATGAATATAAATCAAAATACTCAGCTAAATTTATCAATTCATTTAGATAACTTAGATCCTTCAAATAAAAAATATCAGTGTATTCTTCCGTAATTTCTATAATCATTTCTTGAGCTAAATTGAAAAAATAAGCTTTGCGATCTTCCTCTAATAAGGTATGGATATAAGTAGAAAGTTCCTGTTTGGATTCAAATTGAAAACATTCTCCATTCATATCATAATAAATGAGATCATCTGATATTGTTAAGAGCAAATCATGGCGATTTGCTTGGATTATATGCCTATTCTGATCAGCTTCCTGCATAGCTTTACTGTAATCATCTCTCGCCAACCAAGCCGAAAAAGTAGATACTACCTCCAAATGATAATTCAATTGTTTAGCCTGATCAGGATCAAAAATGATCAAGCTGAGTTCATGAATAAGCTGTTGATTTTGTTGGAATAATTCCTCACTTATCTTCTCCATTATGAATCCATGTATTTAGTATATCTAATAAGGTTTGTAATGCTTTGCAGAATGCTATATCCCCTGCATGAATCTTGTTTAGTTCTTGCCCATAAGCAATGGCAATAGAAAAGAAGAATTGTTGATCTAATTGCACTGTTCCAATACCATTGAAATATAATTCCACTTCATGCTCTGCAAAAACATGCCCTTCTGCAAAGTCTTCTCCATCTAGTTCATGGTAGAATATTAATCCTTTGGGATCACCTAAATAACCTTCCTGCTTTACTAATCCTTGAAGTAGATTTAAGTATTGCTTCTTGCTAAAAGCATGAAAAAAAGCATTAAGCACTTCCGAATTAGAACATAATTCTAAGTGGTTGACAATGGCAAAATTTTTACGAAATGTATATTCCATATCAGAATTTTAAACACGTTCTTACTCTAAAATTTGATAATTATTCCGATCAATAAAAAAATCTTGGCAATAAATCAAACTATTTTTAGTCACTTTTCAGCCAAAATAGGTTACCTTCCTTTAC
>JAKVCT010000312.1 GCA_022448995.1 Saprospiraceae bacterium | reverse complement strand
ACCGCCAAGTACCGATCGGTATGCTTGGTGGTGTGAGGGGACGGTCTTTGAATTAATCAAAGACCTCCTACTCAATTTTGTGTGGGGAGTAAAAGGTATATTAAGCGTGAATATTTTTTACACATTTGAATACCTAGAAAGTTTCATTCAAGAAAAAAGAATTCCAGAAGAGTTAGCTGAAGTATTGGGTATAATTCCAAATAATATCGCTGAAGTAGGGAAGCAAGAGCTTAGACGCCTTGAAGAAGTTAAAAAATATAGATTAGATAATTGGATAGGAAGGGTTTAAAATATAGGATTAATAATTTAAGATGAAGAAAATATACCAATATTACAAATCAACTTACAACATCTCCGATCAAGATTGGGAGATCTTTTCTTCCAAGCTTATACAAGAAAACTATCCCAAAAAAACAGCCCTAATCAAAGCAGGTAAAACCGAAAAATACCTATCCTTCTTAGACGAAGGCATAGTGCGCTATTACATCCCAAAAGAAGAAAATGACTTGACCTTTAGTTTTGTATTTTCAGATGCATTTGTCTGTGCATACGATTCATTTTTGATACAAAGACCATCGACTTATACCATAGAAACGATTACAAAAGTGAAGCTATGGCGCTTGGCCTATGAAGATTTAGAAGCGATTTATGCAGAGACTAAAATCGGGAATTTGATTGGTCGGAAGGCGGCAGAAGAGTTATTTTTATTGAAAGCAAAACGAGAATTATCCTTATTGAATCAAAGCGCAGAAGAACGCTACTTAGATCTTTTTGAAACCCGCCCTGAGTTGATCAAATTCATTCCACTCAAGTATATTGCCACTTATATTGGTGTGACACCGCAGGCATTGAGTAGAATTCGCAAGCGAATTCGCTAATTACTTAACTTAGGTTCATTGTTTGCTGCGCCAAAAGGCGCGTACTTTGCTTAGAATTTTTTTATCATCAAAAAGGACTAAGACAATGAAACCATTGATAGTATTATTAAGTGTATTTGCCCTTTCCACGTTCTACTTCAAGCTATTCAAAAAAGAGGATCAATTTGCCTTATCAGGCAGAATAGCGATGGCTGTGATGCTGATGTTCACAGCACTAGGACATTTCATGTTTACCAAGGGCATGGCTATGATGCTGCCTGATTTTATACCTTACCGAGAAGCAATGATTTATGGAACAGGAGTGATTGAAATAGCAGCAGGTATTGGGCTTTTAATTCCTTCATTGAGACGGCTAACCGCTTATTTATTGATTGTATTCTTTATTCTAATCTTACCCAGTAATATTTATGCAGCGATTCATCAAATTGATTATCAAACAGGTGATTTGGATGGACATGGCTTAATATATCTCTGGTTTAGGATTCCTTTGCAAATACTATTTATTTTATGGGTATATTTGACGCTAGAACGACCAACCGTTCAGTAACTATATCACTTAAGTGTTGATGTTTTTTTGTTAATATTAAATAATCTTTAATGGTTTGTAGGTTTTTGCTGCGTTGAGCACTTTGTAGTTAGTTTCGCAGAGCCTCTCAGGGTTGTGAGAAAATTAAAAAATCAACAAACTATCCATTAAAACAATATACGTATGTCAGGAGGAGACTGGAAAGCAATGTTTAAAGGTATTCAAGAAGGGGATTTTGAATTGGTGAAATATTATCTCAGGACAGGGATTGATCCCAATTATCAACATCCAGAATTTATGGCTTCGCCCTTGATTGAGAGTATTCGATATAATCATCTCGATATAACAGCATTATTACTAGAAAATGGAGCAGATCCCAAGATTGAGGAATATATGGGAAAAGATACTCCGATGGTGACTGCCAAAAGATTGAAGAATCGTAAAGCGATTAAGTTATTAAATCAGTATCTTGATAAGAAGAATTAAAATGTATTGAGTGCAAATCTAAAGTGGCTTGTTCATAATGTATGGAATCTTAGTTTGATACTAATCTTAGTTTCAGACATGCTTTAATAGAGCTGAAGGTCAAATAACTGAACATAGAAAAATAGTATGGCAATAATTAAGAAAATCACTGAAGATAATGAGCTGTATTTGTATATCAATGGTAAACTCATTTATAAAAGATGGTTAGATGCAGGTTATTCCAAAGTTTTTGATGTAATGGCTTATGATCGTTATACCTATATGAGTTATACAGATTTGGATGTGGAGAACTCAGCTTATCTGATCAAAGTAAGTGCAAAAATTCGTTTATATACAGCAGCAGAAGGTGGCAGAACAGAAGGAGTTCAAAGAGGATATCGACCCAAACATGTTTTTGAATATGAGAAGCATGGAAAGCCTTTAGGACAATTTGTTGGAGACATTCAGTTTGAGGAATCTCAACTATTAGAATTAGATAAAGAATATGTAGTTAAGGTTCGATTTCCGATCAATCAGATCATTGAGCAGTTTATGGAGAAGGGCAGAAAATGGTGGCTATATGAAAATAGTCGCAAGGTTGGAGAAGGAGAGATTCTTGAATTTGAATTGCCAGAAGGTGTCTAAAATTGTACTCAATCAGATTAGCATAGAAATAAGTAATTAGAAGTAGATCATGTTCAATTTTTTTCGAAGAAATAAGCAGATCAAAAAAGATGATCCAACTAGAAATAAATTAGTTGAAAAACATATTGAAGAACTTCGGAAAGAATATCCCAAGTTACCTCAAGAGGCTATTCTGAAGTCAGCTAAATATCAAGCAGACTGGGAAATGGATACTGAGAGGTTAACCGAAGAGGATGTCTTGAAATTGATAGATGAACTGAAATTGCCTAAAATAGTCAAGGATTTATTCTTGGAGAATGAAGCTGTTCCGATAGGATTGGAGAATTCTTACAGACCTCCTACAGAGTATTTTTTAATGACGAAAAAAGGACAGGATTACTATCAAGTAGATACAATTATTCCTTTTTTATGTGATGGAGGCTTTTCTAAAATTTATGCTTATGATACTGTCCAAAGAGGCTTCTTAACTTTTGATATTGAAACACCTGATGAAATTAATCAAAATACAAGACGATTTGTTTGGGATGGAATTTTTGTTGCGGATATTCTAAGATGGTGGGAAAATGAGATCAAAAATGAGCAAATTTTGGAATATGGAAAAGCTTTGGATCTAAAATGGACAAAGGAAATTCTGACGAGTATTGAAGAGGAATTGGATAATAGCACATGGGAAAATATTCAGCAATGGAAAGAGCATATCTATACTAAATATAGAATGATTACAGGAGAATAACCTAACCGAATCAAATTATGCAGCAAAGGACTTTTTTCTTTGATAGATATGCAAACCAAGAAGATTTATGCAGTGAATTATTGGCATCCATTCTATTCAACCGCTGTCTCAGCGGATGTTATTACTTTTTATGAATCTCTAGAGGAATTTTACAATCATATTTGGGATAAATTGGAGGAAGATGTAACTTATTCTGAATAAAGTTGATACATGAATTATATATTTAAGTAACAGACCAAATGTTATCGTAGTTATCTTTAGCCGATTTTAAGCCATCTCCTGCTTCACAGAGCCTCGCTGTAGCCCACTACAGCTATGTTCTGTTCATTGAATCTGACTAAAATCATTCTACATCTATTCTACGATTACTTTTGTCCTCTTACTTAATAGCCACTAAAACAAGAGATATGAGCAAGATAATAGACTTATCCAAAACTATTCAATACAATGCTGGTGATCCGTTTTTTATGAAGGTCAAAATAAAGCATAAAATACATAAAAAAGCCAAATGGCTTGTCCGTTATTTAGGTTTGCCTTTCCGATTATTCCCTAAAAAGTTTATTGGTTGGGCAGATGATGAAATCAAGAAAATGGGGGTACATTCTACCACACATATTGATGCACCTTGGCATTATGGACCGACTTGTATGGGAAAACGTGCAAAGACCATTGATGAAATTCCTTTAGAATGGTGTTATGGAGATGGGATTGTCATTGACATGAAACACAAAGCAGATTTTGACCCGATTACATCAGCCGATATCCAAGCTTTTTTGGAGAAAGAAAACTTGTCTTTAGCGCCTAATATGATTGTACTGATCAAAACAGGTAGAGACAAGCTCATGGGAACAAAAGATTTCTTCTTGAAAGGGACTGGCATGAGTGCCGAAGCTACCGAATGGCTCATCAAACAAGGCATTAAAGTAATGGGAATTGATCAGTGGGGATGGGATTTGCCTTTGCCTTATCTGATCAAAAAAGCGAAAGAAAGTAATAATGCTGAATTATTTTGGGAAGCACATTTAGTCGGTATTGATTATGAATATTGCCATATGGAACAGCTGACTAATTTGGATGCATTACCAACAACAGGTTTTAAAGTAGCTACTTTCCCTTTGAAAATCAAAGGTGGTTCGGCTGCGCCAGCAAGGGTAGTGGCTATCATGGATGAAGAAGCTTAGTGTTGGAATCTTAGCTTTGTAAAGGACTTTATGGTTCTGTATTTTATCTCTTTTCACCTTTTGCCATCTTATGTAGGTTTATGCCAAGAGGCGTAAAAGCTAATCTCCCTAAGTAAAAGTTTAAAGTTTCCCTATTTAGCATTGGTCACCTGTTGATTCCTTGGAAGTAACAAGCGACCAATACTAAAATAGGAGTATTACAATTAGTGCTTTACTGTATTATTCTGTGAATTCAATTACATGAGCAGAAACGATCACTCGGCGTATTTGGACCATTAGAAACGTAGAACGTTTCATTTCTACAGTTTCATTGATAACTGCCTTAGCACCACCTAGAATGTCTGCCTTAGAAAGCATATCTGCTCTAGCTTCTGCAATCATAGCTTTTCTGTTATGACCACCTATTCCAAAAACATAAAGAGCTTCAGATTCACCCTGAACTCTTGCAATAACATTAAAGTTCTTTTGAGATAAAACTACATCTGTTGAATGTAAGTTATGATTGTTGGTTAGACCTGTATGAACAGCACAACTTGATAGTAGAAACGTTAATACGATAAATAAGAAAAAAACTCTTTTCATCTTTAGAAATTTTTAAAAATATTAGAAATATATAGACACTCAATTTAGCACTCTATTATCATGTTATAGATAACTAAATCAAAAGATGAAGTTGTTTATGGATAGATTGACAGATACATTACTGAAAGCTAAGATGAAGTTCTTTTTAGTTTCGTATTGAAGCTACAAGAACGCCAAAAGAGCCATCATTATTGACTTTTAATCTGTGCAACCTTGTGTCCAAAAGCTACTGTTTCGTAGCTGGCCAACTATTTTTTTACAACTTCAATAGGTCGGGCATAAATCTAACAATAAATTTTAACGAACTATGCATTTTCTTATAAAAAAGAGTGCTTAAAAAATCATACTATTCGCTTCTTCTTGGTAGGTAAAAGTACCATTTGTACACACATCAAAATATTAATAATTATTATAAATTTAGACATGTTCTAAAATGGGTGTGGAAATGGAACGTAAAGTTTTGATTAAGAATAATCAATGGAAGGATATAAGTAGGTGGACGTAATTAATTTTATAATAATTTACAAGAATTTTTGATGCTGAACGAGGCGAAAACCCCGAAGGG
>JAKVCT010000311.1 GCA_022448995.1 Saprospiraceae bacterium | reverse complement strand
ATTATGATTATAATCTAACTGACCAAAAGTATAAATGCCGTCTGATTCATAATTCTAAGGATCTAGAAGAAGTCATGGCTACACCTAATGAAATTGGTATGGTAATCAGTATTGGAGGAGGTCATGCTCTAGGTAATTATGTTTATATTTCAACTGATCAACATAAAATGCCAGAGTACCAAAATGTGATTATGCATAATATTGATAAACTAAAAGGGGCTATTCCTCTACGTCTGAAAACGAATGAGTACTTGACTGTACCTATATTCAGTATCAATTTTGGAAACGCCTTTGAAGATGGAATTTGTGGTAAAGTTGTACAATTCTCCTTGGCTGAAGAGGATGCTTTTGGTCGACAAGAAACGATTGGAAAAGGAGTAACTAGCTTGGGACAAAATGTGATTAAACGCCTGTTGAGCAAGGATAAGGGCCGACGAATCTTAGTAGATGTAGGTGGAATGAGTCTTAAATCTAGAGAATGGTATTATAAATACATCAAGGAACGTCGTTTCTACAAGGATACTATTCCCATTATTGCTTCTAATGTTGGTATTAGTGGTTTGTCTAAGCGTAACTCTGCTTATGTAAATACAGACGAAAAAGTCAAATCTCAGTCAAATCGTCTCAATCACCGTCATGCAAATCTCTGTGAGCAAGATGTTAAAGCAATTATTGAATCTGAAGGACTCATTGGTTTATCGCTAGACAGGGATAAGTTGATGGGTAAGTTTTTCCAGACTGAATATGATGCTTATATGCCCGGAACAGCAAATCATCGAGAGGTTGCAATCAATGCAATTGTCTCTAACCTCTGTGCCATAATCCATAGTTCTAATACAATTGAAGCCTGGAAATACATTAGTTTGAGTACAGAGTTTGACACCCATACTCGACACTTAGACGAATATACAAGTTCAAAGGATATGTATAGATTATCTAAAGACCTTTTAGCGTTTTTTGAAGATCCTCGATCTACTGGAGTTTATGATGAAAAGGAAATCAAAAACTTTATGGGAGACTATACTCCGGAACAACTAGTGGATATGATTACTCATCAAAATGCAGTGAACTTTTTAGGAAAAAATCTCCCCCAAATTTACAATAAACCTTAGCTTGATTTTCGTGTTAAATCATTATGATACCTAATATATATTGAATGGGCTAAGTTTTGGACAACCAAGACTTAGCCCATTATTATTCGCAATACTAATTATCAATTTTCAAGAATAACAGTCATGCAAAACAAACAAAACAGAAGACAATTCCTACGATTTTTAGGCCGTACAGGTTTAGTCATTGGTGCTGGTGGAATTTTAGGTAATCTGGTTGCTTGTGGTGGAGAAGAAACACCCAAGCCGAGCCCAACTATTCCCAAACCAAAACCTAGTACAAGCTTAATCGAAGGAATCCAACATTCATCTCAAGACGAATTGGTTTTAGCTAAAGGGCTTAATCAACAAGTTTTGATTAGTTGGAATGATCCAATTTCTGAAAAAGATCAGTTTGGTTTTAATAATGATTACTTAGCTTTTGTCCCTCTAGACAAAAATGATCCTACTGATGGTTTACTTTGGGTAAACCACGAATATGTCCATCCACTATTCGTAAGTGATTATAATGAAGCAACTAATGACAATAAAACAAAAGAACAGGTAGAAAAAGAAATGTATTCTTTGGGAGGAAGCATCGTTCGCATCCAAAAAAATAAACAAGGTCAGTGGAAAGTAATCGAAAATGATCCATACAATCGTCGTATTACCGCCCAAACCCCTATTCCTTTCAATTGGGATAGCCCAATTGCTGGCGCTACTGAAGGGATTGGTACTTTTGCTAACTGTTCTGGTGGAATTACACCTTGGGGAACAATCCTGACTTGTGAGGAGAATTACGATTATTATTATGGGGAACGCGTGTATGATCAAGAGGGTAAATCAAGCATTGCAGTTCGTGAAGATGGCTACGGCTGGGAAAAATTCTACAATCGTCCGCCTGAACATTATGGTTGGGTAGTTGAAGTGGATGTAAAAACGGGTGAAGCTCAAAAGCATATTGCACTGGGACGTTGTGCGCATGAATGTGCAACCATGTTTGAAACGCCTGATGGTCGTTTAGTAGTTTATACCGGTGATGATTCTAATGATGAGCATTTGTATAAATTTGTTGGGGACAAACCAAGGGATTTGAAATCAGGTACGCTCTATGTTGCTAATACAGAAAAAGGAGAATGGATTTCATTAAACTATGATGATCAAGCGATTCTAC
Source organism: Saprospiraceae bacterium (assembly GCA_022448995.1). GTDB lineage: Bacteria > Bacteroidota > Bacteroidia > Chitinophagales > Saprospiraceae > JAKVCT01. The sequence goes on along the minus strand of JAKVCT010000311.1, from coordinate 3,127 downwards.
AAGAGAAGTTCAAGGATCAAACCGAGGTTTTAGTTCGGGTACGTGAAGCAGCTAAATTGCTTGGCGCAACGCCTTTGAATCGCCCTGAAGATATTGAAATTGATCCATTGACTGGTCATGTTTTAATTGCTTTGACAAATAATAAACCAAAGGGTGATTTGTTAGGAGAAATCCTAAAAATTGAGGAAGGAAGTGAAGATAAAACTTCTACAAGCTTCAAGGCGAGTACTTTTTTGGCTGGTGGTGAAGCTACTGGCTTTGCTTGTCCTGATAATATGGCTTTTGATAATAAAGGTAACCTATGGTTTACCTCTGATATCTCAGGAAGTAGTGTTGGCAAAGAAGCTTACGCACCTTTTGGGAATAATGGCTTGTTCTTAGTGCCTTCTTTTGGCTCGCAAAAAGGGGAAGTTATTCAGATTGCTTCTGCTCCGATGGATGCTGAGTTGACAGGGCCATTCTTTAGTCCTGATAGTAAGGAGCTATTTTTAAGTGTTCAGCACCCTGGTGAGTTATCCAAAAGCAAGGAGGAGTTGACTAGTCACTGGCCTAATGGTGGTGAGACTCTTCCTAAGCCTAGTGTAGTGGTTATTTCTGGTGAGACTTTGGATAAAATCCAAAACTTATCTTGATTTTTTCTTCTAGAGACCTCGTAGGTTTTAAAAACCTACGAGGTCTCTAGAGGAACTAGAAATTATACTTCAAGCGTGTGAAGAAGAAACGTCCTCTAGCTGTAGGAATTGCTCCACCACTGGAATGCACTCCTCCATTTGCTCCGCTCTCTACATTAGTCACCCCTAATATATTTTTCACTCCCATGCTTATCCTAAACTTTCCATCAAACAAGGACTTGGTCACCATTACGTCCATCAGTGAGTACCCTTTTACCTCATAATCTGTAATTTCCTCCTCCTGTGTGATTGGATTATAGATTACTGTGTATCGATTTCTTTGACTAAAATCATTGCGAAAAAGGGAGAAGGATAAACCATATTTAGCCAAATTGTAAGTAATCTCCTGTGTTAACTGATAACTCAATAAGATAGGACGAAGTGTACTATCACTTGCATGTAATATATTATACTGACCATTAATATTAAACCCTAATTTTAAGGTCAAATTTTTATATTGATAACTTAGGACAGTATTCTTACCAAAATTCTGGGCATAATCTTGATTAAAATAAGTATACTCATAGGTAGGTTCAGTAGATGGAGTGTAAGTACCTGTACTATCTGTAACAAAATCAAACAAGGAAATCTGATTTTCTAAGTAATTATAATACAGATTGATATTGAGATCCATGTGGTGATCTTCCTTAATTTTTTGTCGATAATTAACTCCCAGGCGGACATTATGTGAGCGCTCCGCTTTTAGATTAGGGTTTCCTTTGATAAAATGATTAGAATCAACAAAATCTAAGTATAACTCCTTCAAACTAGGTGCTCGAAATCCTCTAGTATAGCCCCAGCGCATAGTCCAATATCTATGAGGAGTCCATTTGAACTGAATACCATAGGTAACCGGTGCTAGATAACGGCTATTATAAGAAATACGTCCATTAAGCTCAAGCTTAAACTTAGAAATAGGTTGGTAATTGATTCCTGCATAAACTGCATAATCTGCAATAGTAGCTAATGTTTGAGTTGAATCAGCCGATATCCGTTCCCCATAGCCCTGCTCGTAATTAAGATCAACTCCTGCTAGAAAGTTCACCTTTCCCTTATATTGACTAGCAAAACTTGTTCGCATCATCCAAGTTCTAAAAAAAGTAGTATCCGAATCTAGGCTATCTAATTCGTCTTCTTCTGGATTTTCTAAGAGTTTATTAAAATATGCATTTTTTTCTCGTTTGTAGAAATTGTATGCAGCAACTCCATCTAGATAGTATTTTTCGCCCAAATTCCCTTTGTAACTAAGATTATGGTCATACGTTTTAGTTAGAAAGTTATAATCCTTGGCATAGGCTAATTCGGGATAATCTTCTAATTTTACAGGCCCTAAGTCCATGATTTTCTCTTGGAGCGTTCTAAAATTATAGTTGATACTAAAATTATTCTTGAAGGTATAACCTAAATTAGCATTTGCGTGATGCTGTTGTTTGGGGTTCCATTCTTGACTTCGTAACGTATCTACAGAGAACCCATCAAATTTATTAAAAGTATATGTTCCATTCAAATGCCATCTCTTCCAAGTTGTTCCTAAATTTATCCCACCATTGTACAAACCCATACTCTCCCACTGTGCATAGACATCTCCTTCTATTACTTGCTCTTGCTTCTTTTTGGTAATAATATTAATAGTACCTCCTAATGCATTGTTTCCGTAGATAGCTGATAAGGGGCCATCTACAACTTCAATACGTTCTACATTTCCCATACTGATTCTAGACAAATCTATATTCCCATTACTACGACCGATAACAGGCACACCATCAATCATAATTTTGATATATTCTCCCGATAAGCCTTGTAAACTCAAATTAGATCCCAAAACGGCATCCTGAACAATTTTAATTCCCAACTCTTGTTGCAAGAGATCATTGAGGTCTATGGCTGCTCTGCGTTCTATAGTTGCTTTATCAATTACTCGAATAGGATGCATATGTCCCCGAGCATCTGTGGGAGCATAAGCCCCTGTAACCACTATATCTCCCTCCCAGTTTAAGGTCATATCAATGGAGTCTAAGTCTAAACTATCCATCTGTGCATAACTTTGACAGAAGCAAAACATTCCCAAACTAAACAAGATATATATATAGTAATCTATTCTATTTGTCATAATAATATATTGATTTTTAATACTAGACCTATAAACCGTGTAGGTTATGGCTTGCTGATTTTTGGTTTTGAAGTTGTTGAAGAATCAGACTTAATCATATTTTTTGAGCAACTTGCTTGTAGAATTCCCTGTGATACAATAATATTAGTCTATTGGAGTCAATCGTATATTTTCAGACAATATAGATCTACTTAAACCAACAGCGTATTAAGTAATAATCCAAATATTCTCGTAGTTATCTTTGGCTGATTTTGAGTCTATTCTACCATTAAGTAGGTGGACATAATTAATTTTATAATAATTCACAAGGTTTTTTGATGCTGAACGAGGCGAAAAACGTAGGGAT
>JAKVCT010000310.1 GCA_022448995.1 Saprospiraceae bacterium | reverse complement strand
CAAAGCTCCTAAGAAGATTGATAAACACTATGTAAAGAAAGGCTGCTCACACTGCCACTTTACAGGCTATAAAGGCAGACAAGCTATTTATGAAATCATTCCAATTAACGAAACCTTGCGCCAAAAAATTAAAACAGAAGATTTGAATGTTCGCCAACTGCTCAAGGAAGAGGGCATTCAGAGCCTAGCAGATAATGCTTTTACACTTTTTGAACAAGGCTTGACTTCTATTGATGAAATTTATGCTATCTTGGCAAGTGCTTAATGCTTAATAAAATGACGATGTATTTATATAAAATTAGTATTACTCTTTTTTTGACTTGTTTAAGTCTTAGCACTTTATTCGCCCAAATTGGAGATACTAGATTTGACCGTTTAGAGAGCGATCTAGAACTATTCTCCCGCAACCATAATAATCTAAGACAAAAAATAGATATTTCAGCAGCAGGTTCTGTTCAAGAAATTGTTTTAGCCATTGCTCAACAAACTAAGGTTAACATTACTATTGATCCTAAGATTCAGGAACCTTTGAGTAGTAATTTTAGTAAAGTAAAAGTACAGGATGTCTTGCTCTATCTCTGTAGACAATATAATCTAGATCTTGCCTTTTCTGGCTCTATTATTACTATTTTTAGGTATGAACCACCTATAAAAGAACCTATACAGGCCGTTGGAGCAGTCAAGTACAACAAGTTTAATAACAAATTGACGCTAGATCTTGATCAAGATACGCTCGGATCCGTTGCTCGGCGGATCGCTCAGCAAAGTGGTCAAAATATCTTGGTCAGCAAACAAGCTAAGGAACTCCTGGTAGATGGTTATGTTGGAGATGCCGAGATCAAGGATGCCTTGAATTTACTAGCTAAGGCAAATGACCTAAAAATTATAACAACTGCAGAAGGAGCTTTTTATATTGCCAAGCTGGAAGAAGTTGTTCCTGAAGAGGAACTCAATAAGAAAAAAGGTAGACCTAAGCTTGGTGCAGGTGTTGATTATGAAGCTATCACTGGTTTGTCTATAGAAATCATAGAAGACTCTATTACAAAAGACTATTTAGTTTCTGTTGAAGCACAAAATGTCCCACTGATTCAAATTCTTAAGGGTGTCTCAATAGAAATGGGTAAAGATTACTTCCTTTTTGAAGAAGTTCGTCAAAAAGGAGGCAATACGAATACTAATAATCGTACTAATCGCTTTGGTAATAACAATACACAAAACTCAAATTCGGGAATCTCACTAAAAGTTGAGCGAGTTTCTTATGATGAGTTTATGACTTATCTATTGCAAGGAACAACTCTAACCTACAAAATCGAGGAAGAAATCTATCTAATCGGAGATAGAGAACGCGAAGGATTGCGCCAAACCAAAGTTATTCAGCTACAGTACCGCTCTGCCAATGAGATTGAGAAAGTAATCCCACCCGAAATCAGTGAAAAAGTAAAAATTATTCCTTTTCTAGAGCTAAATTCAGTGATTTTGAGTGGTTCTGCTCCCAATATCGCAGAAACAGAATTATTTATCAAAGACATTGATAAATTAGTTCCTGTTGTGCAGATAGAACTGATCATTATGGATGTACAACGTAACCGTTTGATAGAAACAGGTATAGAAATGGGGGTTGGTGAAGCTCCTGTGGAAAGTCAAGGTTCCATTTCGCCTGGTTTAAACTTTACTTTTGGTGCATCTACCGTCAATAATCTACTGGGAACACTTGCTGGGCAAGGAATTGTCAATTTAGGACGGGTAGTCCCCAACTTTTATGTGTCTTTAACAGCAGTTGAAGATGCTGGTATTATCAAAACACGCTCAAAACCACAATTAGCAACACTCAACAGTCATGCTGCATCCTTTAATATTGGTGAGACACGTTATTATCAGCAAACACGCACTACAGTACAAGGTGTTCAAGGTGCAGTAACCCAGCAAGATGTTCAGTTTCAAGCAGTACAAGCTAATTTCACAGTTAATGTTACCCCGTTTATATCTGGGGACGAACAGATTACACTCGAAGTTGTTGTTGAACAGTCTGATTTTCTTGGGGAAATTCAAGTTGGTGCCCCACCAGCGCAGATTACTCGAAAATTTGACTCGAAAATACGGGTAAAGAATGGTGATATGGTTGCTTTGGGAGGACTTGAGTCTGATCGTCGCGAGCGAAGTGGTCGAGGACTTCCGTTTATGAACCGTATTCCTATACTCAACCTCTTTGGTCGTCGCAAAAACAACAAAAGTAATTCAGAATTACTTATTTTTATTCGCCCACTAATTATTTATTAGAATAAGATGCTAGATTTCTTGAAAAAATATTTATTTCGTTCAAAACAACTACTTGGAGTTGAATGTCACCAGGTGGAAGGAGGAACAGTATATCAAACGATCTGGCTCAGACGACAAGGAAAAGAGATTGTGATAGATAAAACGATTACAGACATTCATAATCTAGGAGAACTAAAAAACCAGTTGAAGGAAGAAATCCCAATCATTTTAAGTATAAATATACGTGGTATCATTCATCGAATTGTAGAAAGTTCAACTAGTAGTCTTGAACAACTTACTCAACAGATTTTCCCTAATGTTAACCCACAAGATTTCTATGCTCAAAAACTGGCTATAGAAAGTGGTAGCTTAATCAGTATTGCTCGAAAGAATCTGATTGATGGTGTATTGGAAGACTTCAAAAAAGCAAACCTAAATATCTTGGCAGTTTATTTGGGAGCTTGGCAATTACAATATGCCTATCCTTTATTACGCAAAGGAAAAACAGTGCAAACTAATACGCATTTGATTGAATTTTCAGGAAATCAAATCCAAGGTTTCTCCACAGAAGCTCAGACTTTACACAGTATTACAAAAATCAATGAAGAAAGTATTCCCGATAAATGTTTAGTAGCTTTTTCGGTTGCACTCAGTAATATTAAGAACTTAGAAGCAAGTGGAATTGAGGCAGAAAAATTGACTGCTAACCAAGAGACTTTTTTTTATAAGCAACTTTTTAGAAAATTGGGTTTTGGGATTTTAGGTTTCTTTTTCTTTGGCTTATTAGCTAATTATCTATTGTTCAACTCTTATCAGAATGCTAATAAAGCGCTGAATTTCGAACTTTCTAGAAAGGAAGCTTTAATTCAAGAACGAGATACCTTAAAATCAAGATACCAAGAGCAATTAAAACTATTTGGAGGTAAAAATAATGGTAAGGCTTCCAAAACTGCTTTTTATGCAGATCAAATTGCGGCAAGCTTACCGAGTACTATTCAACTTAATGAATTTATTCTTTTCCCAATCATTCCACAAGATGATTATACCCAAAGAGGCCGCCCACCTCAATATGAAAAATCGAAGTTAGTGATTCGAGGAAACTGCCAGAGTACTGTATTCTACAATAACTGGAAACGAGCAATAAAGGAACTATTTTGGGTAGAATCCTTGCGTAGTGTTAATTACCAAGATATAACAGATGATTTAGGTGCATTTGAGTTGGAAATTTACATCAAAAATCCCAAATAAAATATGCTTGGTTTTACTAGATACAGGCAGTTACCAGCAAGGGCACTGATGTATACGCTACTCATTAGCTTACTAATTGCTTTGGTCTCTGCTACGCTAATCAAGCTGAGTTATACCCAAGGTTTATTACATGAAAATGACTGGAATAGGGAACGTCTAATTCGCAATGTAGAATCGGGGATGCAACTAATTTTAGCTGCTCCCAAAAATGAGAGTTTCAAGCTAAATTTTGATCTATATAACAAGGGAAATGATAGTATTTTTATCTCAAAAACACCTTGGGGTGTCTTTGACTTAGCAAAATCTACAGCCATTGTTCACCAAGGTACTTACGTAGATAGTTTACACAAAACTGCCTTATTGGCCTACACTCTACCAAAAGCCTTTGATGCAGCTCTAAATCTGGCACAAGGTAATGTTCCCTTGGGATTATGTGGAAAAACTCGGATTGTGGGAACAGCTTATTTACCTAGAGTGGGTGTAAAAAGAGTTTATGTAAATGGAAAATCTTACCAAGGTGATCGCTTAATTTATGGCAACAAAAAGCAGAACAATGGTCAGCTCCCCAGCTTAGATAAGCATCGTCTCGAACAGATTCTAGAACTGTTCAAGCTCTTAGCTAATTCGGACCAATTGGCTAATCCAAGCAATATTCCTTTTTCCAAGCAAGCTGTAGTAATCCGACAACCCAATTTATACTTAGATAATATTAAACTGAGTGGACAACTGATTTTAGTAGCAGATAGCTCAATTTATTTTGGAGCAGGCTGTATGACTGAAGATATTATCGCTATTGCACCTGAGATTCATTTTGCAGAAGGTTTTAGAGGACAGTTACAAGCCTTTGCCAAAAAGAAACTTAACGTGGCAGCAAATTGTCAGCTTGATTACCCTAGTGTTTTAGGCTTGATCTATGAACCTAAAAAAGAAGACAAGGTTACAGCAACTATTGAAATCCAAGGGGGATCAAGTGTAGAAGGTCTAGTTTTCCTGAATGCTAAAGGCTATGCTTATCGCAAACCTTTAATCACAATTGGAGATAGTTCCTGGATCCAAGGAGTTTTACATACTAATGGACGACTAGATCTAAAAGGAACCGTTTATGGGAGTGTAAGTTGTGAACGATTTTCCTTAAAAACAGCTTCAGCACTATATGAAAACTATTTATTGGATGCTACGATTGATCGTTCTCGCTTATCGCAATACTATTTATCAACTGCCTTGTTTTCAGTTGTAAACACTAAAACTCAAATCCTAAAATGCTTAGATTAAAAGCCATGAGTATAGCTGAAACAATTGCAGCATTGGTGCTACTCATGATTAGTTGTAGCATTGGTATTTTAATTTTTGTCAACGTTTTCAAGAATGACCAATATAGACTTAAAACATTGGCTAATATTTATTTGCAAGCTATTTATTTAGAAAGTCTAAACGGAGAAAATAGGAAGAATGAGACTTTAGATTTTGAAGATTTTAGAATCAAAAAAATATGGAAGGCTTATTCTAGTCAAACTATAGATACCAAAGGTTTATATTTATTAGAATTAGAAGCTTTGGAAAACAATGGAAAAATCATTCTGGAACAGCGCCACCTAATCTATGATGCTCAATGAAACTAAAAGGATTTACCATTTTGGAGTTAATATTGGGCATGTTGCTCACCTCTATTCTATTTAGTATTGTTATTTTAGCTTACAAGATGTTTAACCAGCAATATACTAGCTATGAAACCTTAACAGAAGAAAATTTATCGCTGAATCGTCTGCATAGTTTACTCCAAGAAGATATTTACCGAGCTGATTATGTCTTATTGGAAGGTAATTGGTTACAATGTATAAAAGAACAAACTACCTTCTACAAATTTACCAAGCAATTTACTTTGCGTGAAATAGAGGGTAGAACAGACACTTTTCATTTCTCTGTAATAGAACTAAGAGCTGAGTTCCAGAACCAAGCAGTTGATTTTGATTGGGTGGAAGATTTGGAGCTTCAACTACAATTTGGAGAAAAAATAGTAAATTTAACCTTTCGTAAAACTTATAGTAAACAACAACTTTATTATAAATGATAGTTCGTTGAGCCCGAAAGACTGACTCTACGAAGTTAAGTAATCGGTCAAATGTTCTCGCATATATCTTTTGACTCTTTTAACTAATTTCTACTTTAAAAATACTCACAATAGCCTGCTATTGCT
>JAKVCT010000031.1:23818-29629 GCA_022448995.1 Saprospiraceae bacterium | reverse complement strand
ATGTAGTTTTCTCTGTATTGTGCAGTACAACACATTACTTTTACGATCAGGATGATGACTATGAAAAGTAATCGTGAAATATACATAGATTATATTGCTAATAGGGGGTTAAACATTTGACTATAAATATTTTAGTTTTTCTTGGAGATATATTTCTTGGCCGTTCGTTGATTTTTTATTTTTCAGTCAAATCCCGAAGGGCTCAATGCAGCTCAATACCACATACATAACTGATTATCAATTAATTAAAAACTAAAAAAGGCTAATTAGATCTAACGACAAAGGGTTTAATGAAACTAAAAACCTGCAAACCATTGATCCCTCTAATATAATTATTATTTATCTAATAACCTAATAAAAAAGTTAGTAGAAATTATCTACTAACTTTTCGTATATGATCAAACCATATTTTTATTTAAGACTTATTTACATACAGCTATTTCTATTAAGCCTTTACAGTTTCGCCTACATTTTCAACTATTTCCACTGTATTTAAAATATCATTATCGTTAACATCATCTGCCCCGAGATCCTTACGGTTTTTCTTGGAGCCAATACGTACACCTGCAATCCAGTCTTCATCTACAGAAGGAGCAGGTACTCCTATTGGATTACCCAAATAATCTACACGTTTTCCTGGATAAATATTAGCTTCCCACAGATATTTAACTAAAGATACACGATTGAGATTAGGGTGAAGATAAGGCTCAATGTTTTTTGCGTGATATTCAGGTAATAAACTCCAGTGCAAACCTGGTTTTTCATGATGAGCTCCATGATATCCGTTATTAAAGGTAAAAAAGTTCAGCAGATTACTTTTGAAGGTTCTTGAATGATTATAAGGATGATCTTGGTCTGTTCCATCATGCTGCCAAATATTAGTTCCTACAATTCCCCATACACCATAGAAATTTGGTAACCAAACAAATAATAAGGCAGCTTGCCAGTCAATGAGTAATATTCCGAATTTTAACCCATTTACCAACAATGTCTCTGCTAACCATTGATTATACCACGAACGTTTTTCCTTATACATTTTCTTTACCCAGCGTATTTCTTGTACAAGTACATCTTTTGTCACTAAGAAAAAGAACAAAGCCTGATTTAGGAGATTCCAACGAAAACGTGCCTTGGTAGTACGCATTGAATCTTTGTTCGTTTGTGTTTCCTTGTGGTGACTAAAATTATGCCCTGGCACAAATGCACTTACTGAATATCCATACGAAATACTCAAAATAAATTGGAATGCTTTGTTCCAAGATTTTTTTCGAAACATCGGAGCGTGAATTGTATTATGAACAATAACTGAACATACAAAACATAAGAAACAACATACCAGTACTAGTGGGATAACGACCCCCCAGCTTGCATATGAATATGTAACGAAACCGATAATCGTGAGGAATAGATATAAGGCAACAAACCCTATTGTACGTAGATCTTCTTTGTATCGTAGAATTGATTTTGATTTGGTGCGATTCATACAAAAATTATCGTTATTTGAATTAATAAAATAATTACTTATTTCTTGGTTGGGTTCAGAACTTACAGTGATACTCAACAACTATTTATAAAACCAATCAGCTGATTATTTTAGGTTGAGAATCAAGATTTAATTCAAGTATTCTATCATAAGAATAGAGATAACTCTTAAAAATCTCCTGCAAATATAACTCTAATTTTTTTTTTTTGCTATAGTAGATTCATTAAAATAATGAAGAGAATTTATACTGAATAATAGATGTCACATTTTTTGAATCCTTATTCAAAAATGTAATTGATTGTTTATCAATATTCCACCTTGCTAAACGTCTAAAAATGAGCCTAAAATCGAATATTCAGTTAATAAAAAATAAAAGATGGGAAATAATATAATTTTAAATTTCTTACAAATTTAACACAAAAGATAACACATATTCTAAGTAAAACTTCCTAAATTAGCGTTCGATTAGATCACCAATAACATAAATAAACTATTAAAGATGTTAAAATATCAAGCAGATCTTAAGACACTTTTGTACATGACTATTACGACAAGTTTATTTGTCTTCTTATGGATATCTCGGTCATGGGAGTATAGCATGGTTTTATTTGCAGGCTTATATGGTGTGCACTTATTCATGGCTGTATCGGTTTCTGTGATGGCGCATAATCAAATGCACGTTCCTATGTGGAAATCAAATATTCTAAACAGAATCACAGAAGTTTGGATTTCTTTATTCTATGGATTCCCTGTTTTTGCATGGATTCCTACACACAATCAAAATCATCATCGCTGGAATAATCGCGAACCAGATTATACTAAAACATATAAGTTTTCAGAAAAAAATGCTACCTGGATGGCTCTAATCTATCCTTCTGTTAGTGGTAGTGCTCAGTTGGTTGCAAACATCAACTGGTTAAAAGATAGATTCAGAAAAAATAAGCGCCAATTTGCGTTCTGTATGTTTCAGTTGGTTGCCTTAGTATCTTGGTATGTTAGCTTCTTTGCTATGGATTGGTTCTGGGCAATCTTCCTAGTAGTTATTCCTCACCAAGTTTCTTTATATGTTGTGATGTATTTCAACTATATCCAACATGTACATGCAGATGAAGAATCAGAATACAACCACTCTAGAAATATAGTTGGTAATCATATAGGTTCACTAAACTTTTTCCTATTCAATAATGGATTACACACTGTTCATCACATAAACGCACGTTTACACTGGAGCGAACTTCCTGCTGAACATGCAAGAGTTCAACATAGAATTGATGATAGATTGAAGGAAAAGAGCTTCTGGTGGTATACAATCCGTCAGTATATCTTAGGGCCAATCATTCCAAGCTTACGTACAAAGTCTATGCGTTTGGAACGAAAAGCTACAGAAAAGCCAGAGCCTCAATTAGTTTAGGTTCAACCAACATAACGTAACCACAAGTTGCCGAATAAAAAGCGATGCTAGAAATTAATTTCTAGCATCGCTTTTTTTGATCTGTAGTCCCTACAGTAGGGAGTGTTGTACTAAGATTTTTATCTTCTTTTACCATTCTGCCTTGGCTTATACCAAGAGGTACAAAGAAAAGGTGACCAAACCACGAAGTGCTCAGCGGAGCTAAAGTCCCTACAACGCGCTCTATATATTGCCTATAATCCTCCTTTTAATTGAATATCACCTCCACCCCACTCAACTACGGTAAAACCTTTGCGTATTTGCTTAGTTAATTTTTGTTCAGGTACAGTAAACTTCTCATTCACTCCACTGTAGAACAAATGTACTCTAATCTTAGTGTCAGGAGCTTTGCTCAAAGTCAATTTTGCAATCTGATCATCATAAGCTTGTCCTGTTACAAAATGGATAAAATTCTGCTCGTTTTCGTTCAATCTAGGAGCCCAAAATGTAATAAAATCAGTGATTTCTCGATCATTTAAACCCAAATAGCTCAGTTTCTCCTCAAAAAACGTAATGGTATTTTCACGTTTAACTACAAAACCACTCTCCTCTACTTCAGGAGCTATACTCTCCAACTCACCTTCCCAAAATAAATAAGGATAAGTACGCTCTCCTACTTTGATTTCTCCATTCGGATAAACTTTACCTGACCAACCTTTGCTATATTCAGGATAAGTAAAGGTAAACTCACCATGTACATCTAACTCTATATCAATATCCATCTCTTGCATTGGATAAAAATATAAAACAGGTTTATAAGATACTCTATCTTTAAGTTCAGGTACTGTAATGGTTCTTGGCTCCTTCTCCTGCTTTTTTTGATAAAGACTTATAACGATTCTTCGGCTACGTCCTTTTTCTGCAGTGACCCAAGCAAAATTCAACTGTCCAAACTCATAAGCCCCTTTTTCCGTACCTTGTTCTGCAGAAATGCGTAGATCATATTCACCTTCAAACTCAACACTTACTTTGCCTTCTTTGTCTGTAATGAGAACCATTTCTGACTGATCAGATAGTTTTTTCACCTTCAGTTTTATCCCTTCCAAAGGAGTTGTACCATCATCCTGTAAAACTTCTAATTTCAACAGAGATACATCAGCCGTTATGGTAGTATCCCACTTCAGCGGATGTACAACAACATTATGTTCAACCGATTGATTAACAAAAGGAGCCTTGAGTGGCACTTCACGTACAGGCAAGGATTCATTCTTATATTCTTTGACTATAACCAATGGAATATCCACATTAATATGATGCTGATTAAGCAATACTAAGTCTTCATAAAAAGCATCCTCATAATACAAGGACTTCACCGTTAAATTATATCGCCCTGAGGGATAAGTTAAAGTTGTTTTGTCTTTAGTTCCCTTAAATTTGTGATGAATGCGCTCTGTATCATTCTCCAAAATAATTTCCAAGTCCACAATATGGTCATTATCAGGATCAAAATTTAGTGACAACAGAGATAATTCCTGTGGAAAATCATCCAACTCATTTGCACTAACTAGCTTGATTTGCTGAATATTTTGCGCAAAAGTAGGACTTCCCCAAAGTATCAAGTAGGTTAGAACTCCTAACAAGTATTTATACATAAATTCTATTTTTGAGTAAATAATAAAGTCAACATTGGCTGAACCAACAATGATCGTTCCTCATCAAACACTGTGTCCTTAGCAATCGCTACAGGTTGATTATTTTTGGCTAACAGCAACATTTTTTCTCGCTCAGGAATTGCAAACTGAGCAAAAGTTCTTCTTAAGATTGGTAATAACATCTGAAATGATTCAGCAGATAACTGACTCACCCACTGATCTAATAAACGCCACAACTTATGATTATGAATCAATAATAAACCACTTCCATGTAAAAACCCTTCAATCCACTGTGCTATTTTCAATAAATCTTGCGTCGAAGATAATGCCAAATACATGCGCTGTTCCATATCCTCTGCATTAACTTCCTGTGCATCCCACAGAATTCGATTTGCTAAACCACGTAATAACGTATTCGCTTGTGGAGATTGTGAAACTTGTTGCAAAGTATCGTACCAAACTGTAAGAAGTAAACGATTATTGTAAAGTGCCAAGGCTCTCTGTGTATTCAAGAGTTGCTTAAAGATAACCTTGGCTGCGTCTTCATCAACAGCGCTGCAAGTACTAGGCAGACTTACACAAATCCTAGGAACTAATTCGTTTAAGATTGGCTCAATAGTATCCAGATCAGTCCCACGTACATCACCATAACGCAAAATATTCACCAAAGAAGGTATTGCTCCCATCAGTAGAGCAATATCTTGAGTCACCGCAGCTAGCTTTCGCAATTGGCTAATCAAAAAATGGATGGCCTTACTGATGTCAGATTTCAATACCTTGTCCAAAAGCTCCGTCAACTCTGCTAAATTCTGTGTATGTTTTGCTGAATTCAAGGCCAAACAAACTGAAGCTTCTTCCAAAGTATTCCCCCACATACCAGCCTCGATAATATCCAGTACAAATTCAGGTTTCCATGCAATTTTCCAATACTCATTCATAGTTCCTAACTCACGTCCTGTATCCTGTCCCTCCTCTCCCCAGGTAATTCCCAACAGATTCAACCGATGCAGAAAGTGACTTTGCTTGCGGTCATGTTCCTTACGCAAATCTAAACCTCCTTTGCGACGTTCTTTATTGGCTTTTAGCCAATATGCCTCTGTTTTTTTAGGAATCCTAAGGCTCTTAGCTTGTTTATCAATATCTTTCTGCAGAGGGATCATTGGAACCGTATCTGGTACATCTCCCATACGTTGTCCAACAATCAGTTTTTTCTCTATCAGACGCAACTGAGCTGTATCTCCACCAGTAAATATAGTCTGTACAGCCTCATACAGCACTGTTATACC
>JAKVCT010000031.1:0-23808 GCA_022448995.1 Saprospiraceae bacterium | reverse complement strand
CCACGGAGTGTTGCCAAGGTTTCGGCCAAACGTACAGCTTCGATCACATGTGCAGAGCTTGCTTCTAAGTCCTCCTTGCGCAGTAAATTAGCTACCTTAGCCATCCATTTGATTACAGCAGCCTCAGGCTCATGATATAACAGATGATACCAAGCAGGAGATACAACTCCCGCACCATAACCACTACTAATAGATATGCGCTCATAAGTCCATGGAATCCATGTTGCTTCTGTTTTGACACGTGGAATACCTTTCAGAATACTATTATCATCCTTAACCTTGAATAATTTCCAATTTGCCAAGGCAGGAACATGCCATGCTCCACAAACCACAGCAATATTCTTATAGGTTTTCATAGCTTTACGCAATATTTTGCGCATGTATGCTTCCCTACAACGTCCTAGAACAGATTCTGGAATGCGCAGTTCTGTACGCAAGGCAGTCATTAGTTCTTGTATAGCCTCAAAAATAGATACATCCTTAGCTGTTTGCTCAAAAGTTATCTCCCACCATCGCTCACTATCCTCATATCCTGCCAATCGCGCCATATAGCCTAAGGGATCTCTGATAATTTCATCTTGTTCTTCTTCATCTTGACTATGCGTACGCTCCCCTGACAAATGACTAAACAAATCTTGTGTATTTCTCAGATTCTCCTCCCGCTCCGCCAAACCAAAACGCAAAGATTGTGGCAAGTCCATACTCACAATCGGAACATTTTTACTCAAGCCATACTGGATGGCATGCCATTCTGGTGAATACGAGGTATAGGGATAATAAGCTGCTTGTTTTAGATCTTTGGGATTGTATATCAACACCGCAACGGGTGGCTTCAGCTCAGGGTTCGTCATATAAGCCAACATAGCATCCATTTCCAATGGATTTTCGATCAGAATCGCATCTGGTTCTGTCGCTTCTAGCGCTTTTTGCAAACTCTTGGACGATCCTGGTCCATGATGTCTAATGCCAAAAAAATGTACCTTCACAAATATTTGCTGTTAAATAGAATAAAATTAGAATAATTGCATACCTACCGTAGAGCTTATCGTGATTCGCTTTGTGTGCAAGACCACTTTGTTGGTAAAATATGCCATCAGTTGGCTTTGTCTAGAAACCTTTTCAAGGGTGATGAGTCTCTTCTCTGCAAATTGACTAGACTAGCCATGCAAGTGAGTGATTTATGCATCACACAAATCTATTCGTAATAAGCTCTAGTAAAAATACGGAAAATACTAGGATTTAAATTATTTTCCTTCAAACACTTTGAGCAAACATAAAAATCTAATACTCTTACTCTAGCTAAACGAATTTGATTTATTCATCATAATATAGTATTTTGGTAACCCAATTTTATCACATTTAATTCACTGAAGGCAAGTAGGTAGACATAATTATCAACCTCATTGATTCAGATCAATAACAATCATCTACATTATGAAAAAAAGTAATCTATTGAATGTATTCCTCATTTTTATTGTGACACTCTCATTTGCTGCTTGCGGAAGTGATACTTCCGGAAATATCGAAAATAATGACCCTAGTGCAACCACTCGTAGTACATCTGCTGCAGTAAGTTCTACTCCCGAAGTAGATCCAGCTACTACAACAATGGCTGAAGAAGCTCCAGAAAGTGCTACAAAACTACAATTAGCACGCAAATGGATGAATGGTGATCAATACATTGAAATAAAACTAGAAGGACTGTTTGAGGCATCCCTCGACAATGGTGTATTTGCAGGTAGCTGGGACTTAGATGATAGTGAATCTACCTTAACCTTGAGCGGAGAAGAAGCTGCTGAAGGAAAAGGACAAGCTATGAAAAATGTCTTTAAATTGAGCAAAATTAGTGATGAAACCTTAGAATTGACTGACGAACAAGGTAAAAATATAGTCTTTACTGCAGAATAATCTACATCATCTAAGTGCCTAATAGAAGAAAAGCCAAGATGGCTTTTTGAGAAAATAAATTCACAAAAAAACGAAGCCAAGTACTATTTGGCTTCGTTTTTTTATTGGCACATAACTCACCACGCAGTACTCTACAAAGCAAAAAACTTTCTCCCTCACTGAATATTAACTAACTCTTTTGTACGCGTTCTAAACCATTCGGACATTCAAAATAACCATTCGGACATTTAGTCTAAAATATCCATAAGTTTTATACTAATTTCATCCAAACAAGTTCATCATACGAATAAATATTTTTTACAGAAAAAAATATCTGATTGAGGAATTTCATAAATGTATATTACAAACTAAAATACTAAAACAAACACATGAAAACAATATCATTTCTTATAGCTCTACTATTGATGTATAGCTGCGGAGAACAACAAGAAGCACAAACAGAAATCACTGAAGTAGCAAAGACTCCAGAAGGTGAAGCGAAAGCGATGACGGTACGCAATGATGAGGGGACAGGTAGTCCTCAATTCAAATTTTCAGAAAAAGTGAATCTCCCTAGTGAGATAGAAATGGTAAATGCTTTTGATATTTCACCAACATTCTTTGTTGTCAGAGATGACGATATGATTTATTTTCTTGATTTAGGAGAACCGAGTAAAATTCTAAAAAGTTTTCAGATGAAGAATAGTAGTGGAAAACGTTTAGGAGGAATGTTAGCTCCACTTTGGGGAAAGATTAAGTACAACGATAAACTAGGGGTTTTATTTTTTGGTTCTTTGAAGCATAAAGAAGTTTATTATTATGATATAGAGGGTAATTATAAAGGAGTGTTAAAAAAACCTAGTGCTTTTAAGCCAACAGATATGGCAATAGAATTCTTGGAAGAAAATGGATTATATGTATGTTCTAAAGCGAAATATTTTGGAGAGGTATATTTTTGGGAATCATTAGATGCTGAACCAAAATTGGTTTTAGAAGGAACCTTGGGCATGGATATAACCTCTTTAGTCGATGGGAGTACTGGCTTTTCAAAGGGTTTTACTATTCTAGATTCTAATGGAGATGGAATACACTCTTTTCTAGAAAAAGATGGAAAATGGCGACTGGTTTCTAGTCTTACAAAAGTTAATCGTATTAATACCCACGGTGGAGATGTAATAAGAACAAACCATGCCTCATTTTTTATACTAGGTGATTTTTTAGATGATAAAGAACGAAAATACGAGACAATTAGAGTCTATGGAATACATGTACCTTCGGACGAGCCTACTAGAAACTTATTTAAATACGAAATAACAGAGTACCCGCCATTAGACTTGCGCAAGAATGTTAGTGACATAGACTTTACTCAGACACATATAATGTATGCGCTAATCGACCATGATCTATACAAATATAAAGAATCCTAGTAAGAAGACTAATTTTGTTCTCATTAACGAAATTAGCCTTTTAGTATTTAAAATAAACAAACCAATGAGAAATATAACAATCGTAATCCTAGCTATAACTATACTATTGATGTATAGCTGCGGAGAGCAACAACAAGCACAAACAGAAATCACCGAAGTAGCAAAGACTCCAGAAGGTGAAGCGAAAGCGGTGACGGTACGCAATGATGAGGGGACAAGTAGTCCTCAATTCAAATTTTCAAAAAAAGTGAATCTCCCTAATGAGATAGAAAATGTTGATGCTTTTGATATTTCATCAACATTCTTTGTGGTCAGAGATGATGATATGGTCTACTTTCTTGATAGGATGGATTATACAAAAATTCTGAAAAAGTTTCAGTTAAAGAACAGTACGGGAAAACGTTTGGGTGGATATCCAGTTTCGATTCTTGGTCAAATCAAATACCTGGAAAAATTGGATGCTGTGCTTTTTATGGATATAGAGGAAAATGAAATTTATCACTATGATAAAAATGGACAGTATGTAAGTACCCTAAAAAAGCCAAGTACTTTCAAACCTAGAGATATGGCAGTTGATCATTTAGAAGAAAGAGGCATCTATGTATATTCTATGGCAAAGTTTTCAGGAGAGGTCTATTTTTGGGAATCATTAGATGCTGAGCCGCAATTAGTTTTAGAAGGAACCTTGGGCATGAATATAACCTCTTTAGTTGATGGGAGTACTGGCTTTTCAAAGGGTTTTACTATTCTAGATTCTAGTGGAGATGGAATACACTCTTTTCTAGAAAAAGATGGAAAATGGCTACTAGTTTCTAGTCTTACAAAAGTTAATCGTATTAATACCCACGGAGGAGATCTACTCAGAACTAACCAAGCTTCCTATTTTGTATTTGGAAGTTTTTTGGATAATAAAGAACGAAAATATGAAACGATTAGGACTTTTGGGATACATGCACCACAAAATGAACCAAGCAAAAATTTATTTAAATACGAAATCATAGAATATCCTCCTAATATTGAGGAAGACTTAGACAAACATATTACAGATTTAGGATTTTCCTATACAGATATGATGTATGTATTAATCAATCAGAAACTGTATCTATATAAAGAACAATAGTTCCTTGATTTTTCATTTTTATCATCCCCCTAAAAGGTTCAGCGAAGCTAAAAACCTACAAACTATTATAAAAAGAGTCTTATTGACTAATTACTCCTTATCAAAAAGCAAGTTGATGATGATCAACTTGCTTTTTTACATGTACATTACTTACTATATTAGATAGATTCCTCAATGTTTTGTATTTTTGTTTTGAATAAAAATAGTCGTGACTTTTTACAAAATCTTCACGAACTATAGCAATAAAAGACCTTGTTTCTAACCAAAAGTGTTAGGAATATGTTGATAATTGATGAGCACAGATTTGAAATTGGAACTAAATCCCTCATTATTTTTAATAAAAAAACGCATTGATGTCTAAACTCACCACAACAGTATCTACTAATCGAGATTTTGCAGAGGATATCCAACATGGATTAGAACATAAATATATTCCTTATAAATACTTATTTGATGCAGAAGGAAGTCTGTTATTTCAAAAACTAATGCACTCTCCTAGCTATTATCTAACCAAATGTGAATTAGAAATATTCAAAACATATGCTGATGAGATAACTTCTATTTTCACGGATAAACACGAAAGTTTTAATCTAATTGAATTGGGTTCTGGAGATGCTACAAAAACAAAGATCTTGCTTCAGCATTTTCTAGATAAAAATCTTAATTTTAGCTATACTCCTATTGATATATCCAAAAAGGCACTAGAGGATTTAAGTCAAGATCTAGATCAGAATTTTTCACAGGTAGCATATCAGACAATTCATGGAGATTACCAAACTGGTCTACAACAGATTGAACAAAAAGAAAACCAACGACAAATTGTTTTATTCTTGGGAAGTACAATTGGCAATCTTAAAAAAACGCAAACTTATGATTTTCTAAAAACACTAAGAACGTTTTTAAGGAAAGGAGATCTATTACTTATGGGGTTTGATCTCAAAAAGCGTCCAGAACTTATTCTCAATGCATATAATGACTCTAGAGGACTGAATGCTGATTTTATTCTCAATGGATTGGAACGGATCAATAAAGAGTTAGGTGGAAATTTTAAATCCAATAACTACCGTTATTATCC
Source organism: Saprospiraceae bacterium (assembly GCA_022448995.1). Lineage (GTDB taxonomy): Bacteria > Bacteroidota > Bacteroidia > Chitinophagales > Saprospiraceae > JAKVCT01. The sequence goes on along the minus strand of JAKVCT010000031.1, from coordinate 18,299 downwards.
CAGTTATAATCCACAAACAGGAAATCTAGATGCTTACATTGTTTGTCAAAAACCACAAACAGTCTATATTTCATCGCTAGAATTAGAAATCAATCTAAAACAATGGGAAAGTATTCATGTTGCTTTTTCTCAAAAATATACTGTAGAAGAAATTGAATGTTTAGCGACCGAGACTGGATTCAAACATCATCAATCTTTTCTGGATAGTAAAGATTGCTTCTTAGACGCCATTTGGGTTAATCCCTAATGAGTTATTATTAATAGTTCGTTGATTTTTAATTTTTAGTCAATCCCAAAGGGCTCAACGAAGCTAACCCTGAAAGGCTCAGCAAAGCTAAAAACCTACGAGTTTGTGAATTTCTAATTCTGTTGAACATTTTTGGGATTATACTAATCCATAGTTGAAATTAGAATTAAGGTTCAAATAAATTCATTGATCTAACAAAGCATTTTTTGAAAGTATAGCAGCGCTACGGTTGAAAAAAATAATGCAGTTAGGCAATGAATTTAATATAAGATTAATACTGATTTTGATTATGGATTAGTATTATACTAAAAAGCTATTTTTTGAATTTATCTAAACAGAAAATCCGCTCACTGTAATACATAAAGCAATATGAACATATTTAAAATAAGTTGGAATTACCTAAAGGATAAACCACTGAGTACATTACTCAGTATGATTTTAGTTGCTTTGGGTGTAGGGCTTACCTCCTTACTCATTCTACTTAGTGAACAATTTGGAGATCGTTTATATAAGAATATTAAAGGAATTGATTTGGTCATTTCTGCCAAAGGTAGTCCACTACAAATGATACTCTCTAGTGTTTATCATGTTGATGTCCCTACAGGTAATATTCCTCTTAAAGATAGTCGTTGGCTAAAGAAAAATCGTTATATCAATAAGGCTATTCCTTTAGCTTTAGGAGACAGCTACGAACGTTTTCGCATTGTGGGAACCGAACAAAGCTACGTTGAACATTATAATGCCGAACTTGCCCAGGGTAAATTATGGGAAAAGGATATGGAAGCGACAATTGGCTCTTATGTAGCTAAAAAAACAGGTCTAAAAATCGGAGATACTTTCTATGGTGCACATGGTATGGGTGATGCTGTAACACATGTTCATGATGATCAATTATATTATGTAGTTGGAATAACTAAACCTTCCAACACCGTATTAGATAAACTGATTTTAACTAATGTTTCTAGTGTTTGGCGAGTACACGAAGGGCATGCTGACCACAGTCATGATGATGATCACAGCGGGCACAACCACGATGGACATGATCACGGACATGATCACAGCGGGCACAACCACGATGGACATGATCACGGACATGATCACAACGGGCACAACCATGATGGACACGATCACGGACATGATCACAGCGGGCACAACCACGATGGACACGATCACGGACATGATCACAAAACTGTAAATGTACCAGACTTCCCTCCTATTTCGGAAGAAGGGAAAGATGTAACTGCTTATTTAGTTCAATACAAACGTGTTACGAACAAAAAAACAGGAGAAAAACATCCTTCTCCTATGGCTTTTTTCAGTCTAAAAAAAGCTATTGACGAACATTTTACCAAATTGAGTTATGCAGAACCTAATTTTGAGCTAGCACGATTGATGGATATGACAGGTGTGGGTACAGATACTCTATTTTGGTTAACCTTAATCATTGTTATTATATCTGCTTTTAGTGTATTTATTTCTTTATTCAACTCTATGAATGAACGCAAATATGATGTAGCATTGATGCGTGTTATGGGTGCCTCTAGAAGTAAATTGTTTATGATGATTATTATAGAAGGTGTACTTATTGCACTAATTGGTTGCTTAATCGGTTTGATTTTGAGTCATACAGGAATGATGATTGTCTCTAACCAGTTAGAAGACGCTTATCAATATGAGTTTTCGGGATTAATTTTTTATCTACAAGAACTCTACATCCTATTAGGCGCTATTGGTCTTGGATTTTTATCAGCAATTATACCTGCATTTACTGCATATAATACGGATATCTCTAACACCTTATCTAAATAGAGAAGTTATTCATTTCTAAAATGAAATTTGTGTACAATGAAGTTGTTGAAGTTGTTTTTAAAAAAACTACAATTGCTAAAATCGACCTACTGACCTTAAGCTTTTTTTATGTATCTGAGCAAACTACAACTGAGTAATTTTAAGAATTATACAACTGAAACGCTTCAGTTTTCGCAAAAACTGAACTGTTTTGTCGGTGAAAATGGAATGGGAAAAACGAATTTATTGGATGCTATACACTATTTGTGTATGTGCAAAAGTCATTTTGCCATGCCCGATAAATTGACCACCAAACATGGCGAAGCTTTTTATAGAGTAGAAGGTAATTTCAAGCGGTTGGATCGTAGTTACACAATTGTTTGTAAGTATGACAAACAGAAGCAAAAAAAAGTGATGGAATCCAATCGGGTTGCCTACAAACGCTTGGCAGATCACATTGGTATTTTTCCTTTGGTGATGATTGCCCCTGACGATACACAGCTCATTTTGGAAGGCAGCGAAAACAGAAGACAGTTCTTAGACTTTCTAATTGTTCAGGTAGATCACAATTACTTAAAACAGTTGATGATCTATAATAAATTACTGAAGCACAGAAACTCTATTCTCAAGGAGTCTGATAATCCACACTATATTGATTTTTCCTTGTTAGAAATCTATGACCAACAGATGTTGATCCCAGCAGCTTATATTCATCAAAAACGCAAGGAAATCGCGACAACCTTCAAGCCTATTTTTCAAAAATATTATAAGGCAATCGCTGCTGATAAAGAACAAGTAGATTTTGAATATCATTCTCAGCTACATGAAGCTTCTCTCTCAGAACTCTTAATACAAGCACAAGAAAGAGATCGTTGGCTACAACGCACAACAAAAGGAATCCATAAAGATGACTTAAAACTAAAGGTTAATGGTTATCCTCTTAAGCGTTTTGCCTCACAAGGACAATTGAAATCCTATTTGCTAGCGCTCAAGCTTGCTCAATATGAACTCATCCGACAAAAGAATGAGGTTGCTCCTATTCTGCTCTTAGATGATATTTTTGACAAGTTGGATAAAAATCGAGTTCAGCAATTATTAGAGCTACTAATGGAACAGCAATTTGGACAGATCTTTATCACAGACACCCACGAAAAGCGTGTAGAAAACATTGCCAATCAGCTAGGTACAGACTATCAACAGTTTAAAATTATAGAAGGCGCAGTACAAAGCTCTCTTAGTCCAAAAGAATAAGTGCGAACAACTTACCTTTATCTACTAAGTACTCTGCAACATAAAACATTTTCAGTTAATTAACATAACTTATATTACAGACTAATAAGCCAAACCAACGCTATGTTTACACATATTATCATTGGACTTGCCATGAGTTTTTGGGGTTCACTCCCCATTGGGATGATTAGTCTACTTGTTGTAGAAACTACCGTAAATGAAAATTATCGAAAAGGCTTATGGGTAGCTTTGGGAGCCAGTTTGGTCGAATGTGTTCAAGCCTTTATTGCCATTGCTATCCTTGGTTTAGTAGCAGAGAATGAAGAACTCAAAGAACTCATTAAGCAAATTGTAACATGGATTGCTGTTCCTATTCTACTCTATTTGGGCTGGGGACATCTGAAGAGTGATGGTCAGGTCAAGAAGAGAGCAAAAGAGAAAAAAGGATTACATTCCTTTTGGAAGGGATTCATTATTAGTAGTCTCAATATGCTTGCTATTCCTTATTGGCTAGTTTGGGGAAGTATATTTATGGCACAAGGACAACTCATTCCTAGCTATTTCAATATAACAATTTTTGCAACAGGTGTAGGTGTTGGGACATTCCTTGCCATGCTATTTTACGTACTTTTAGGTGTCTTTGCTAAAGAACGTTTGCAGGGCTATTATATTTGGTTCAATCGTGTAGTTGGTGTTCTCTTTTGGGGATTGGCTGTATTACTGATAATTCAGCTCTTGATCTAATCTTCGGGGATCGTAAATATCCTTGGATCTGCACCTTCTAACAAATAAACCACACCACCACAATAGGCCATTTCTCCCCATTCATAGACATTATTTTTGTCCTTATAGTAAGAGAAACGTCCACTAGATCCAGCAAACTCAAAACTCTCTATATCTATAATATCTTTCATTGGCAGACTGGAATCCCAAGTGCTGTAAACATTACATTTATAACAATACTTTTGATTATCTTCCCAAATATCAGCCTTGATAGGTTCGTCTCCTACATAGGTTGTACGCAAACACCATTGCCCTTTATGTTGGTATAATACATCATGCTCTTCTCCTGTTTCATTAGCACAGGACAAACAAGTTACACTCAAAAACACTAGATAAACAACTCTAAACATCTGATTATTAAATGAAAAATTAACAGTTAAACACATAAGTAGGTAGCCACAATTAATTTATAGTAAACCCCGAAGGGCTCAGTGAAACTAATTTCTTTTCTATAAACGCCTATAGCTTGTTGATTATCAAGTTATTTATCTAATACTGAACCTCCCTAATTAGATCCAGTAATTAGGCATGTGCCGATAAGAACTGAATACGTACTAGCTGAATTTCTTCTATAGAAATATCATCTTCTTGAAGCTCTTCAAAAGCAAGATCAACATCTGGAACTTCTGCTTGCTCAAAATACTCTTGAATATCTTCTTGTACTACCTCATCCATATTTTCTTCAATGTAATAATCGATATCTAGGCGTGTTCCTGCACAAACAATCATGTACAACTCATGCATCAAATCCTCCATTGATAATCCTACAGAATCCGCAATATCTTCCAATGGGATCTTCCTATCAATACTTTGAATGATAACCACCTTGTTTTTGGAACGATTGGCCACAGACTTCATAACAAAATCAGAAGGACGCATCACATCATTCTCTTCTACATAATTCTTAATTACTTCCAAGAAAGGTTTACCAAAACGGCGAGCTTTCCCCTCACTTACCCCGTGTATATTCTTGAGTTCCTCTAAAGAAAAAGGATAACGAGAAGCCATTTCCTTGAGTGTATTTTCCAAGAAAACCACAAAAGGAGGGACATTTTTCTGACGAGCTACTTTCTTGCGTGTTTCGATCAAAATCTTGAATAAAACTTGATCCAAAGCAGAAGCCTTAGCAGCAGAGGCTTCTTCAGTAGCTTCTGCAGCCTCTTGTATGAAGTCATGATTCATTGCCACCAAGAAGGGCTTGGGCTGTTCTATGTATTGCTTTCCAGACTGGCTCAATCGAATCAATCCATATTGTTCTATATCCTTGATGATAAGGTTAGAAAGAAGCGCTTGACGTACAATAGAATTCCAGTAACGATCACTTTCATGCTTCCCCTTTCCAAACAAGGAAAGCTGATCATATCTAAAATCAAGAATGGTTTGGCTCTTCTTACCTAGCAAGAAATCTACAATTTCCTTGATATGACAATTTTCATTTAGTTCTTGTACAACCTGAAGCATCAGTTGTACATGATTCTTGGCTTCTTTGCGCTCTCTTGGACGTCTACAGTTATCACACATTTTCTCATGAGAGCATACTTTTGAATCATGATTTTCTCCAAAATAATGCAATAGAAACTGACGTCTACAAGCAGGCGTTTCAGCATAGGCAATCATTTCTGCCAATAGTTGGGCACCCATTTCACGCTCAGAAGCAGTTTTATCTCTCAGGAACTTTTCTAATCTAAGAATATCCTTGTAAGAATAATACGCAATACACTTACCTTGCAAGCCATCTCGTCCTGCTCTTCCCGTTTCTTGATAATAATTTTCAATACTTTTAGGAATATCATAATGAATCACAAAACGAACATCAGGCTTATCAATTCCCATCCCAAAGGCGATAGTTGCTACAATGACATCTACTTCCTCCATCAAAAAATCGTCCTGCGTTTGGCTTCTGACCTTAGCGTCTAAACCTGCGTGATAAGGAGCAGCTTTTATCCCATTAACTAGAAGTACTTTAGAAATAGTTTCGGTAGCTTTTCGGCTCTGCACATAGATAATTCCCGAACTACCATTCGTTCCCTTAATAAACCGAACAATATCCTTGAATACCTCTTCTTCCTTGATCTTAGGCCGAACTTCATAATACAAATTAGAACGATTGAAAGAAGCAACAAAGGTCTTGTCTACACTCATACGAAGAGTTTTCAGTATATCTTCTCGCACTTTGGGTGTTGCCGTTGCGGTCAAGGCTATGATAGGTATATTCTGTTCAATGGAATCAATCATAGTCCGAATTCGGCGATATTCAGGCCTAAAATCATGTCCCCATTCGGATATACAATGTGCCTCATCAATTGCCACAAAAGAAATATTAGCTTTGGCAAAAAACTTTAGATTATCCTCTTTGGTGAGTGTTTCTGGTGCGATATATAGGAGTTTAGTTTTTCCATCCATAATATCGTTTTTCACCTGCCTAGCCTGAACGCGCGTAAGTGATGAGTTAAGGAAGTGAGCAATGTCATCTGATTCTGCATAAGACCGAATCGAATCTACTTGATTTTTCATCAATGCGATCAGCGGAGAAATCACTATTGCACAACCATCTAACATAAGTGCCGGCAACTGATAACAAAGTGATTTTCCACCACCTGTAGGCATAATCACAAAGGTATCATTTGCTGATAATACATTTCTAATGATCGCTTCTTGCTCTCCTTTGAATTGACTAAAGCCAAAGTACTTTTTTAGAGCACCTTGCAACGTCATGTTCTGTGTTTCCATCCAATGAATAGTTTTCTATATCCAATTTTTGATAAAATGACTCTTATTTTTCAAAAGTTGTTGGAGTACTTATTTTGAACCAATATCCTGATTATCCAAGCCTCCTCTACAACCTTAGGAAAGTTTATTGGATTTAGCAGCACTATACTTCTTATTGCTATTGACAACCTTGAGTATCGACAACCTTAGTTGTTCTTGTCATTCCGTTAAGTTCCCTGCTACTTGCAATAAACTCAAAATTAAAGCCCACTTGACTCTCCAATTCATCAGCTAATCTTTATTGTATGTGTATTCATTTGAAAATTAGCAACAAAGAAGAATCTAGTATGAAAATTTATTTTATAGTTTTATGATCTTTAAATCTTTATTCAATCAAAATCTCTTAAGATTTTTATTAGGGTTAGTCGCTTTAACTAATTGTTTTAACTAAATTGTATTTGCAATTGTTTGATGTGGGAATGAAGCTTTTGCATTTTAGTTAACAATTTATTGATTTTTTTGATTTAAAATCAGTAAATAACTTTTAGTTTCGTTGAGCCTTTTGGGGATTCATCTAGCAAAGCTCTTCAAGGTTTAGATTTTCGACAATTATTATTTATTAAGAGAGATCATTCGGTAGCTCTTCATAAAAGAACTAGTGTTTTGATAGGCCCAGTTATACTTGTCTTCAATGATAATGCGGGGTGCAATGGTTGAGTGTATTTATTATTCAGTAATTGTTTTTGTGATCAGTAAATCCTATGTAATTACTAAAATTAATTGTCCTCTTTTATGGCCTCATAATAAATATACAAATAAATATCGACTGGCTAAATTTATTCTATGTTTTTTTATGTTTCCACATAGGTTTTATTCATAACTAACTGATAATCAATATAAAAATAAAAGCAAACAAATAAACTAACTAACTGATAATCAGCAAACTAAAAACAATTATACTATATTTATTTCCTTATATTAAATTAACATTAACTGAAGGTTAATTCGTAGGTTCTTTCATTTATCTATAGTTGGTGGAAAACTTAGCTTGTAGGAGAATTTGATCCATCGACTCAAGTAATGAAGCTACAAGAATGTGGAAATAGCTGCTGTCAACGGTTTTTAATAATTTCTACAACAGCCAATTAGCTATTTTTAAACAAATTTAAAGCAAGTAATCGATCACAAAAATCCGCCAACTAGGGATTTTTTAAAATCTATTTTTATATATGTTAATTCGAGTCGTCAAAATGGTATTCAAAACCACAGAAATAACTGATTTTTTGGCAAGATTAGAACAAAATGTTCCTATTATTCGACAATTTGAAGGTTGTCGACACTTACAAATTTTACAAGATCAAAAAAATCCATGTATTGTCTTTACCTATAGCCATTGGGAATCGGAAGAATATTTAAATGCCTACAGAAATTCTGATTTTTTCCAAGGTGTCTGGACAGCAACTAAAAAAGGTTTTGCAGAAAAACCACAAGCTTGGAGTCTAGATAGTGTTTATCATCTAGCCTAGAAAGGTATAAATAGGCTGTTTCAGTATTATAGATGTTTCTTCTCTCACCTTTTGCCATTGCGCAAAAGGTGACCAAAAAACCTCGAAGAGCTCAACGAAGTAAACCTCGAAGAGCTCAACGAAGTAAACCCCGAAGGGCTCAGTGAAACTAAACCCCGAAGGGCTCAGCGAAGCTAAACCCCGAAGGGCTCAGCGAAGCTATTTTTTCTTTCAGAATCTATATTCCATTAATTATAAGCAACTTACATTAATTCTAAAAATCCCTACTTAGGAACAAGTTATAAACTGTTTTCTGTCCTTAAAAGCCTTTTAAACTTCAAATCCTTAGGTCGCTTATAATCCAAGATTAACTGCTGATTCTCATCATAAAAAGCAGATTGATAAGAATGTGTATAAGGTGTGATTATTCCTTCAAAGTCAACATAATGAATCTGATGCGATAGTGTGTGAGGACAGTGATATTTACCTGCAACAATTCGATACTGATTGATACCATAATCAACTATATAGCTAAAGCAATCCTCTACAGGGTACAAATCACTTGGAGTAAGGAGTTTGAAAGGTTGCTCCTCCATCCATTCAGTAGTATAGTTGGGTGCTTCAGGAATCTCAAAAAACTGTAGACTAAGAGTGTCTCGATTTAACCGTTTTAATTGAAAAATACCTTCCTCTAGAGCCTGTTCTTTAAAATTTGCCTTGAAACGTCCCATATAAAACCAATATTCTTGCTTCCGTTTCTCCCAAATAGGTACAGCGATGATCTCCTGTTCTTGGTACAATAACGAAGTAGTTGTTTGTGCCTGTTCCCTATTGCTAAAATGACCAATAAAACAATAGTAGACCTTCTCTAGACGTGAAGACAGCTCTCTAATCTCCATTGGATCTTTAACCTTTTCCCAATAGGAGTATTTTTCAACCTTACAAGCTGTACAGAAGATTATTAATATAATTGTGCAACATAAAATAGGAGGAATTCTATTCACCAAGGATTAGACAATTTTAGGTTTGAAGAAGCGATCCAGCATTGCAAAAAATAAAAGAATAAGGAAAGGATACCCAATCAAGGCATAACGATATTCAATCATCCTAAGTACTAATGGACAAAGTAGAAACATATACGTGCTTATCAAGATAAGCAGACCATGATCTCTTTTCCAAATAAAGTAGAATACTGCAAATATTCCCAATAATATAGTCAACAAATAATAAGCGATATAAGCTAGTTTGAATACCTTCTGAATGATATTCTGCTTACTAAAGGAGAGTTTACTGATATTATATGTCCCAGTATGTGCCACAAAACTCTTGCTCAAACGCAATCTTGCAGATACTTGATAATCCCACACATGATTTGCTTTAAAGTGTTCGGTATAACTATCTATACGCTCTACAATTTCTTGTTTTGCACGCTCTTTTCCACTCCCCTCTTCCATCTCATAATAAGATTTGATATCTGCTCTTACCTGTTCTAACTTTTCTTTGGTAATTACATCCGAATAAATGTAGCTAGGTAAAGCTTCTATGCCCAAAGATGAAGCTGTTTTTTCTCCATCCAAATGTACATCATCAAAGAAATAGGTAATCTCTGCGTCGGGATTCCAATATACAATATCTCCCCCAAAGGCTTGAGTAAATCGAAAAAGTGCTTTGGTTATATCATTAATATTATGTTCTGCATAAAAGTTGGTTTTCACCAGTGGGATAAACTCCCCCCTATAAACATAATTTCGAGTAATCCATAGGGATTCAAAGACAATAAGCGTAGAAGCAAACAAAAATCCATTTTTCACCAATTTCATAAAACTCCCATACTGCATTTTCCGCCAATGATAAAGCATATATAAGGAAAATATAATAGCAAAAGGTGCAAAATAAGGTCTTAGAAAAATAGCCCAACACAGAAAAGCCCCTGATCCCCACAAGGATCGAGTTCGCTGAGGATCGTCAATAAAATTAAAAAATAAAGAGACAGAAAAAATAAAGAAGGAAACGCCTAAACTCTCTGACAAAATAGTTATATCAAAAACGAGAATATAGGTATTTGCACTATAAAAAAGAACAAGTAAATAGGTGAGTAATTTTCTCCCTGTTAACTTAAAAAAGAGTAGCCCAAGCATAATCCCGGCAATGAAGCCAATGATTAATTGCAGCGTTCCCAAAACAAAAACTAAAGTATCTTTATCTGTAATAAAGAAACGAAAAGGCACAATAAACGCCTCATAACCAGGCATTCGACCAATATAAGGAATATACGCTCCCTGATCATCCTGATGCCAGGCATATTCCCAATGATCTACAATATTTCCTGCCCGAACTAAGTATGTATTACTATCTCCTGTACAGCGAAAGTGTTGCTCTCCTCCAAAAACACCTAAGTTATACCATAATAAAAATAAGACTACGATTTTGACAGCTAAGGCTAAAAATATTAATCGTTTTAAATTTAATGGATCTAAAGATCTTTGTTTATACATTGCAGTTTAGTATTTTGATCGCTTGCAGAATCCTTTTAGTTATTAGAGTTTATTACGAATAGTTTTGTATGCAAAACCCCGAAGGGCTCAGTGAAACTAATCACTTCTTGCAATGCTATTTTACGTTATGTACTCGACTTCATAGCTATGGTGGCAGCAAAGCTTGCCACTCGTGGGCTTTGCCTCTGACCTTTTCAAGGGCTATGAGTCTCTATGCAACCTTGACTAGCTACGCAAGTGAGCAATTTATGCTCTATACAACTCCATTCGTAATAAACTCTATTGATAATAAGTAGGTAGACACAAAAAATTAGTTGGTTAATTATAGATGTAGTTAACTACTTACTTATGGACAATTTACCTTGTACTGCCACACGGAGCTTCCATTTACTCTTACCTCAATAATAGGATGAGAAAAAGTCACCCATTTCTTTCTCCAAGTCAACCCTGTAGCTCCAGAATAATGAAAAATTTGCTTTCCTTGGCACAAGATAATAATTTCATCAGGAGCAGTATCTGTATAATAATCAAACAGAAATTGTCCACTAGGTTTTCCTAAATCAAACAACTGAGATGGTCGCTTATCCGAGTTTCGAGCCCCGCCAGGGACGCAAGGTGTAGGTTGTGGTCCTCTAGGTTTGAGTAAAATCTCTTGACACTGATCTTCATTGGGAAATAAATCTCTAAGAGAACCTTTTATTTGCCCTGAATAGTAAGTAGTAGCACCAGCCTTAATCTCCAAATTACAATCCATATTCACATCCGGAAACTCTGCTTCCCCCTTATTGTTTGTATATCGAGTATCTACTAAGGTTCCATCACAATATACCTCAACTTTAGCATTTTTAATAAGTGTTCCATTAGTTTTATTTTTGACCGTAATACAAATAGTCTGCGTTTTGGGTCGCAAATAAACAGTTCGTTGTTCATCAGAATAACTCTGAGCCTCTGGCATAGAACTGACCAAAGTACTATCATAATATCCACTCATACTACCTTTCAGCACTAAGTCAGCTTTGGGAGGAAGTTGAAAATCTGCTGCACCATTTACATTGATAATCTGCTTAGAAACTGTCATCTCTAAACTAGGTGACTTAATTTCCATCTCAGCAGTAGCTCCTGGAAGACCTTTTTTACTCTTCAGACTCTTCACAAAATAGGTAACATTTTCTAAGACTGGCGCTAGAGGCACCAATTGTTTTGTACGGTCTTGAATCAGATCAACTGCATCTATATTACTAAAAGAAGTATCTCTGTAGTATTCTTTGCTTGCCGCAATATCTACTTGAGCACAAAACGGCAAATCTTTTAAGACAATCTTCCCTGCAAGATCCGTAGAATCTTTAAACTTCCACGATCGTCCCCGAAAATCAATAGTCACCACCACCTCCGCTTTCGGAACAGGCTGTTTACTCACTGTATTTTGTACTTCAATCTCTAGTGCCCTGTAAGTAGAAGGTTTCAAGAATACACTATCTCCTCTTGAACGAATCTCTTGCATAGTACTCGTATCCCGTTCATAACAAGGACAAGTCGTCTCCACTTCTCCCGTAGGGGCTTCATAAAACCAACGCTCATACAAGGCTCTACTCCCCAAATTGTAATAGATCCAACCTTTATCATCACTCATTTTCTCAATCGGAATAGAATCCTTTGCTGTTGGATGGTAATTCAAAACTGATTTCGCAGAATCTATTGGTGTTCTACTACTAGCATCTACCACAACATAGTTTAAATCATCGGAACATCGAATGAGTAACAATAAAGGCAATAAAAGTAATAATAACCACCACCAAACAAATCGTCTTCGAATGTAGATTGGATAATAATGCTCATCATCCTTGTAGACAAACTCCTTAGTATAGTCTCGTTTCTTATACTTAAAATCTAACTGAATAATGGTATTATAATCAGGTTTCTGCTCAAATACAAACTTTCCCTCTTCATCCGTCTTATAGTTGGCTTTCCATGCTGGTTCATCTCCTTTATTTTCAGGTTTTGGATAGGCTAAAACCTCTAGATCCTTGATTGTTTCTTTCTTTGGATCAAAAAACTGTACAATATTAGGTTCTGGTTCTGGTGGCAAGACAGGTGCAGGCAACTGTATTTGAAACTGATAGTTTTCTTGATTTACTTCATACGTTTGTGTAAACTTAGGATCTGCAACTTGGGTAGATACAGAAGTATCATTTGGCAAATCAGCCAAAATAAATTCCCCATTCTCATCACTTTTCAATTCTACAATATTGACTCCATAACTAAACTTCACAACCTTGCCCACTACTGCATTTCCTTCATGATCCACCAAACTAAACTGAGCGTCTACTGTTCGTTTTAGTATAATTTCACAAGTTGGTTTATCTATATCACATTCAAAATGATGAATATTCTGTTTTTCATTTGATTCTATCGTAAATGCCTCTATCTGATCCCCTATTTTCACTTCCCCAAAAGCAATCATTGCTTCTTCATTAGAGGTCATACGCACAGGATGCTTGTTCCACATAAAATGAATACGCTGTCCTGTTGCTGGACTTCCATCATCATATTTTACCTTGAAGAACAACGGAAACTTATCCTTAGGGATCAACCTAGATAGAATACCACGATTTGGATTAAAAACATTCACTACAAAGCCCCATTCCAATAAGATGACCCGCGATTTTCCAGCATCCTCTATTAAATAAATACTATCCTCTTTGGGAATCTCTTGGCATTGCTCAAAAAAGCCATATACTTCCTGCTGATAACTCCCATGATAGTTGGAACTAATGTATTTTTCTAACTGATTGAGCTGCCTTCTCAACAACAATTTGGCTTTAGCCTGACCAGCCTTATCCAAATCTGAAAACTTGGTTGCTTTTCCTGCGGTGTTGGTATACCAAGCTATACGCTTATGTTCCAATTGCAAAATAGGCTCTGCAAAGAGTTGATAATGCATAGGTTCTCGAAACAACTGCTTGAGCTGATTGTAACGATTCGGATGCTCCTCCACTGAACGGAAAACCGTCTTGATTTCTGAAAAAGCTTGTTGTATGATGAGATGACGCATAATTTCTGTATTCTATTCTTGGGTGTTTGTTGTGTAATGAGATGACAAATGCTACTATTCCAAGATTAGGCTCTTACTGAAAAGAAAGTTTCTTTACTACAATAGAGTTCTTGGGATTAGCCGCCCCAGTACCGTTAATTTCCATTTGGACACGTTCCTCATTATTTCTATTCTGAATTATAATCTCGAAAGGAATAGGTTGAGGATTGCTTCGATTTCTATGTTTATATAAGACTACCTTAACTTCATAATCTCCTTTTGGAGCTTCTGCCCAATAAATATTCTCTTGAGGTCGGAGCTTAACTCGACTGTCTGTTGCATTAGCATCCACATCCAACATCCCCTTGATACCTTGACACTTTGTCTCTTTTCTCTGAAAGAAAGTAGAGTCCCCACAAGGCCCAATAATCATTAGATCCAGATCATCAGTAGTTGCCCACTCTAACGATACGCTCAATTCTCCGCGTTTTCCAGCACGACCACCATTCATTATTGGAGACATTTCTATAATAACTTCCTGCTCTCCTATGGGCATTTCATAACGCTCATCTCCATAGCCCTCAGCAGACGTATATAGGATCAATTTATCAGAAGATGACTTCAAAGTCACTTGCTGAAATCTTACCTCTCCTTGTTCATCAGTTAGCTTATCTTTATTATAATTTGCAGCTGTTTTTCCATTCACCTTAGCTTCCTTAATAGCCATCTGACTATACTTGTCAACAACCTTGACCTTTACTTCATTTAAGGTTTGTATATTATCTGTCCTATCCTCTACAGGAGGTACAACAGCTTGACCATCGCAAGAGCGTAAAAGTAAAATGAGTAAAAGTATTAACAAGAGGAGTCCACCTAACCACCACCAAATCCAAGCTCTTTTCTTCCCTTCTATTTGAATAGACAATTGATTTGCTCCTTCTTTTAACTGGATTTGTCGCTGCTCTTGTTTTTTTAATTTTGCAATAACGTCTAATTGATCTCCTGCTTGTAAATCCTCAAAGACTGCTTCTCCTTTTTCATTTGTTACCTCTGTAAAATTTCCTTTAGGAGTAACGATTACTATTTCTTTACCTGCTATGCCCTTATCATTAGCATCTTGTAACAATACTGTCAGACTAGTTGCTATATTCTTGTTTGGTTCCTCTTCTTTTGGTAAATCAAGAGCTACCTTGGGCTTTGCTAGACGCAGCAAAACAGCCTGTCCATTATGTTTTTTACCTTGTTCATTTTGTAATTGGTTATCCAACAAATGAGCGTAATCCACCCGACTTCCTAAGTTGATATTCGGTAATCTAGCCTCGCCATTCTCATCAGTCTGTACCGTAATATGCTGTCGATTATACTTAAACACAATTGTCTCGCCTACAGCTGGTTGCCCATTATGCTGCTGTACTTGCAAGATAAAATCTGTCTGAATTGGAGTATTTAGATGAATAGTAAAAACACTCTTTCCTCTGTTTTCAAACTGATGTGAGTTGATCACTTGTCCTCTAAAACTTAACTGATATGCCTGGATACGCTCAAAAAAAGGAATATCATACAAACGAATGGTTCCATCCTCTGCTACTAACTGTTTTAGTTTTCGTTGTCCGAACTCAAAATAGACTTCTTGCCCAACAGCCTTTTTTCCTTCATGGTCATAAACTTGAAATAGAATATCTGAAACTTTGAATGGAATCAAATTTTTTAAAATCTTTCTAGGAGCATCAAAACGATCCTCCACAAACCCCCACTGTACAAGTGTGTAGAAAGGCTTATGATTAGTTAACCGAAGTTCGTAGATACAATTGAGGTTGGGAATCTCAATACAACTTTCTATTGTCTCAAATAACTTATCTTGCTTATCCTCACTCAGCAAAGCAATCTTAAACAAGCTATTTACCTGATGTTTCAGAATACCTTTTGCACGTTCCTGTTCTGTGGCAGATAGCTCAGAATAAGGTCTGATTTCGATATGTTCTAAGCCTGTATACCAGTCAATTTGCTTAGAACTGGATTGAGTAGGCTCTGCAAAAAGCTCAAAAGCTCCCACCTCATCAAACCAAGATTTCAGTTGCTTATAACGATGTATATTATCACCTACACTTGTAAATACAGGGCGAATATCTTTTAGGCTACTTGTCGTAATCTTAAATTTCTTCACAGTTTTAGGGTTTAATTTAGGTGATTATTCTCTTTTCAAGGTAAAGACCAAACGATCGCCTGTTAATTTACTAGTGGCAGTACATATGGCAGCTTGCTTACCTCTAGAATCACAGACAATTTGATAACTCTGATATTGTCTCCCATCTTCACATTTAGCAAACTGTTCTTGATCTATTTCCAAGCGATCATTTGATAATTCTAAGTTGAGCCTTGCCGAACAAGTTATACCAGAACTCTCCTCTAGTTTCAACTCTCCTTTTCCATCTCCATTAAACTCAAAATATAACATAACAGGTGACTGATCTATCGCATTGCGTATCGTAGACGAACTTCTCCACCTACCTTTCGTAAATCCTAAATCTTCTGTATTATCAGGAATAACAAATCGCTGGTTGACCTGTCCTGTATCTTTTAGTAGATCCCGTAGATAATCTAACTCTCGCTGTAGACTATCCACCAATTCCTCACAAGGTTTTTCTGATTCAAAATTATCTAGCATTCTAAGTGCAATATCTAACTGAATCATAGGTCCAATAGCTGAATCCACACGAATACCCGATCGTTGTAAAATTTGAGTATACTCTTCAGATTTTAAACCTTTCTTTTTACTCAATAATAAACCATAGGCTCCTGCTACAATAGGCGAAGCCATACTCGTTCCATCCATAAAACCATATTTACCATTAGGTAGAGCGCTGTAGATCTTCATTCCAGGAGCACTCAGGGTTGTTTCCTGTCCATAATTACTAAATGGAGCCTTCAGATCTCGTTTACTTGTTGCAGAAACGACTACTGTGCGCTTAGAACGTTTCATGGGATCCAGTATAGCTAAGACATTGTCATTCCCTGCAGCTTGGACAATTGTTACATTATTTTGCTCCGCAATCATAAAGATTTCATCCCAAGCTTTTGCTTGATCTGTATGCAAGTTTGCCGCTAATTCACGCTGTGCTTGCTCTGACAAGCTCTTGAGCTCAGGAGGAATCCCAGAACCTAGAGACATATTGATAACATTCGCTCCATGATATACTGCATACAAGACCGCTTCCATGATTGCAGTACCACTCATATTTCCTCTTGAGTCTGCCACTTGAATCAACATAAGCTTACATTTGGGTGCAACACCTGACATTCCACTCCGATTACCTAAAATCCCAGCTACACTAGAAGCAACATGTGTTCCGTGTGACATCCCAACACGTCCTGTATTAACGTTTGAAGAATTCGTCACCATGTTCCATGTACTTGCAAGTTTATTATTTTGAAATTCTGGATGTGTAGGATCAAAACCGTCATCAATTACAGCTACTACAACACTAGGATCACCTTGTGTGATCCCCCAAGCCTCGCGTGTACGAATGCGATCATAAGACCAGTGCTGATCTGGATTGGAGAATGCAGGATCATTAATACTTGGTGCTTGTTCATTGCGTAAAATTGCTTCATCTAAAACTAATTTTACCTGAGCAAAGTCCTTTTTTAGACTATTTTTTAATTCAACCTTCTTATCTGGAGGACATTCTATCTGCAACTTCTTGATCTGTGGATTGTAATAAACTACTTTGTACTGTGCATCAGTATATTTGGCTTTAAATTGCTTGGCAAATTCTTGCAGATTTGCATCCTTAGCTAGGTATAAGTTTAAACGATTAGCTAAAATTTTCCTCTTAAGAGGATCATCTGTGTCTTCCACAATCTGACTCGTGTCAATAGCGGGTATTTCACCAGGGTTAGGTGGTAAAATTGGATTATTTGTATTGGAATCTGATGCTACAGGATTGGCATTAAGCAATATGTAGATTAAATATATAATAGCTGCTGTTCCCAAAAGTAACCAAAGCAACCATAACCAGTCTTTCCAAGTTCGTTTCTTTTTTTCTTCTGTAGCTGGTGGTGGTACCTGTTCTGTCTTAGGTTCTTGCTGTGGTGTAACCTTCTCAGTTGTTTGAGCCTTGTCGGTATCAACTACTGGTTGAGGTTCCTTTTGTGGAGGATCAGCCTGTGGTGGTTCTACTTGAGCCTCCGGTTCTGCTTTGATTTCCTCTTTATCCTTGAGCTCATCCCCAGGCAGAATTCCTTCTGGATTAGGCGGGTCAATGATAGGCAGTTCGGCCATCACCTTTTTTAGCTGAAAAGTACGTTCCTCCTGACGCATAGGGTAAAATCCCCAAACTGCCAAAACAACATAACCATTTTCAACAAAAATATGCTCTAAACGAGGTACTTCAAACACCATGTTCAACAACTCTCCCAATTGCTGTTGGCGAGAGTCTGTATGACTGCTCAGCTTAGTCGCTAGCTTATTGATCTCGACAAAGTAGTGCTTAAGTTGAGTTAAGATTCGT
>JAKVCT010000309.1 GCA_022448995.1 Saprospiraceae bacterium | reverse complement strand
TATAGCGAGGCAATTCATTCCCTCGCCAAATAATATTCTAATCTTTCAGATTAGGGTAACCTTTTTAGACAGCCCCAAAAAAAAGGTTTGTACCCTAATGGATACAAACCTTATATATTGTATATGTTTGGCTCAGATTACTCTGCCTGCGCTTGATTATCATCATATACATCAAAAGCAACATTTGCTTTTAACATAGGATGTAAACTAACTACAGCATTGTATGTTCCTAACATTTTTACTTCTTCTGGGATCGTTACATTACGACGCTCTACCTCGATTCCAAACTGTTCTTTAATCGCTTGTGCGATCTGAACGTTTGTTACAGAACCAAAGATCTTACCACTAGTACCTGCTTTTGCAGCTACCTTAAGTACTTTATCGGCCATTGTAGCAGCCTTAGCCTGAGCAGCTTCTAAAATTTCAGCAGCTTTAGCTTCTTGTTCACGAATTTTCTCATCCAAGATGCTTTTGTTATGTACATTTGCAATAATTGCAGCACCTTGTGGAATCAAATAGTTACGTGCATATCCAGGTTTTACCTTCACAATTGTGTTCGCCAAACCTAGATTATCTATATCTTTTAAAAGAATAATTTCCATGATAGACTTTCTGATTTTTAAAATCTTGATAAAATAGTGCCTTAGTTCGTTATTTTTTCGTGACTAATTAATTATCAATTAGTAAGAAAAAGTGTTTTTAGAATTTTTGGTAAAAAATTCAAAAACCGACGAACTACTAATAGAGCTTAAGCGATTTATTTCTTCTTCAATAAATCAGTAGTATATGGTAATAGACCTAAGTGACGCGCACGCTTAACAGCTTGAGCCACTTTGCGTTGGTATTTCATAGAGTTTCCTGTGATACGACGTGGAAGTAATTTTCCTTGCTCGTTAATAAAGTTCATTAAGAAATCAACATCTTTGTAGTCTACATATTTGATTCCAAAACGACGAAAGCGGCAGTACTTCTTACGTTTCTGACCGATCTTAGGATTGCTTAAAAATTTTATATCTTCTCTTGTTGCCATGATGAATGCTTTCGTTTAAAGCGATTATAAAATAATAATATCTTTTATGATAGTTCCTTGATTTTTTAATTTTAGCCTACCCCTAAAAGGATCTGCGAAGCTAAAAACACCTGAACCATTATCATTTAAGTAGATTAAGCTTTTGCTCCTTCTTCTACTTTTTCTTCTTTCTTCTTACCAATCAAACCATTACGCTTATCATCATTATATTTGATTGCGTACTTGTCCAACTTGATAGTTAAGAAACGAAGGATATGATCATCACGACGGAAAGATAATTCCATTTTGTCGATAGCCTCATAAGAAGCTGTCTTATATTCTACGATGAAGTAAGCACCTGTAGAACATTTTTTGATTGGATACGCCAAAGGACGCATTCCCCACTCTGTTACATGTACGATTTCACAACCTGAATTTCTCAAGTGATCCAAGTACATTTCAGCTGTCTGCTTGATTTCATCACCAGACAGCGTGGGATTGATGACGAACGTTGTTTCGTATTGTCTCATTATATACGATTAAATAATTAATAAATTTTTATATAGTTTGTGATATTTCGCTACTAAATGTTAGTAAGAAAACTGCTTTTTGGATTTTGCAAAAAACAAAAGGTCACAAACTACTAAATAACTAAAGAACTCGCCTCTTGCATAACTACATTAGGCATGAGGCGGCTGCAAAAATAGTTTTTTTTGATTGAAATACAAAGCTTTTTGTAAGCATTATTTCTTTTTATACAGAATTCAAAAAATATCATGATAAAGTGAAGATGCTATTGCACAAATCAAAACAGAAACCACAAAGTGTTTAGTGAAACGAATCCTAGGGATAATGGATTCTAACAAAACGATCTAACACAGATATAGAGAATGAGAAGCAGTATTTACACAAAAAAATTATTAAATTAACGTGGCATATTTTAATGCGCCGTCATAAAAACATCAATACTCCATCATGAAGATGAATTTTTTATTGGCGCAGAGCTATCAACAACGTAAACCCCGAAGGGCTCTGCGAAGCAAATTCATAAATAAGTAGGTGGACGTAATTAATTTTACAATAACCCCGAAGGGCTCTGCGAAGCAAATTCACAAGGTTTTTTGATGCTGAACAAGGCGAAAAACGCAGGGATAGCACCGCTATCACGAGGCTTTTTAACAAAGTGCAGCGCAAAAAGGCTGCTTGAATTAAATACAAATTAATTGTGGCTATCTACTTAATTATGCTAAAAGATTATAAAAACATACAACAACTGCTAGTAAGTCCTATTAACGAAAGTGTCTTACTTGGGCTGGAACTATTCCAAAATCTGCTAGGTCTAATTGAGGATGTTCAAAACTATGATTATTCTTATGAAGGATATGAAGAGCTATATAATGACTTGGTAGAAGATGAGATGAACGAAGGGCTTTATGAAAAGAAGCTAAGTCCTGAAGAATATGAACCACAAAAAGACATCTTAAATTATGACTATTATACCTCTTATGGTACTCACTCAGAAATTAGTAAAGAAGAATTCTTAGAAATACGAGATTATGACCAAGAACAAGTAGCAGATCTATTTAGGAATGAGCTTATTTTTATCCGTTATTTTGCGGATATTTATTATAAAAGTGGTGAGATTAGCAAAGAAATTAGAAACAGAATAGATAGACTTTTTGATGAACTGATTGGTGAGTACTATTATGGGGATTACTATTCTATCTCTGAACTTAACAGTATGTACTACACCTATGGCAGTCAGAGTAGTTTTATTAATGAACAGTATTATGATTTTCTGGTAGATGTGATGCGTCAACTGAAGGTGAAAGATCATTTAGCTCTAGCTAAATTATTACAACAATATGGACAAGATGACTATGATGGTGGTAAAGCACTAGGTTTGACTTATCAGTTGAATCATGCGAGTCCTCAAGAAGTGATCAAACTCAGTAATTCTCCTATAAAAACCTTAAAAATTAATCATGATTATTTAGTCAAACTTCCTAAAGAATGGAAGCGCTTAGAACCAATTCTGCATTTGGATCTGAGTAATATGACTTTTCCTAAGATTCCTGATAATTTTGATCTATTTCCGAATATTGAAACCTTGAATCTATCTGGTTTTGGAATTGGTGATCAGTATGAGCATGAATATGTGATGTATCGCGAAGATGCTTTTGTTACCATGGACGTTTTACCTAAAAGTATTCAAAATCTAAGTCAACTCCGAGAGCTGAATCTCATGCGGACGAACTTGGGTAATATGGAAGAGCCTAGTCAATTGCCAAATTGGTTGGGTAAACTAGAAAAACTAGAGACGCTACATTTGCCATTTTGCTACCTAAGAGGTTACCCAATTTCTTTGACTAAGCTGAAATCCTTGAAGACTTTGTACCTTCCAAAAGTCCTTTGGTCTGAGGATGATTCTCTAGATCCAGAGTTGGAATATATTGGGGTGATTCATTATGATAATGATGATAATGCTACAATACTTGATGAGACTTATTTTCAGGACTTATTGCCTAATGTGGAAATTCATGTGGTTGATCAGGTGGTTTATAGACAGGATTTTGCAGAGTATGAGGAATAAGACTTAGCTTCTAAAATTGCATAAAGATGTTCAAAACCTATCAATACATTCCTCAATTGTTATTCTCTCAAGATCCTAATCATCTTGAGCTAGGTCTTCAATTGATAAACAAATTTATCACCTTATTGAAGGAAGTAAAAGAGGTAGATTCTGATTATAACACCTATCAAGATCAACTAAGCCAAGATGAGTTTACACACTTAAAATATAGAATCAAAAAAAAGGATATATTCAGCAATGAAATTATCATTCTACGCTATTTTACAGCAGATTATATTCACAACAGCAAAGTTCGTGAACAGATTGATTATTTGTTAGAAGAAATTGTGGGCAAATCTTATCAAGGTAACTATACTTCTATGGCCGCGCTGAATGAGATGTATTATAGAACTCAAACGGCAAGTAATTTTGTTAATGAAATCTATTATAATTGGTTTATTGATTTTCTAGCGACTTTTGAACTATCAGAAGAAGATCGCTTACATTTCACCCAATTGTTGAGAAGATATACAAGGAATAGGCACCATGATGTCCAAATTTTGTGTAAAACTTATTTACTCAATCATGCAAGTCCTCAGGAGGTTGTAAAGTTAACCAACTCGACTAGAGTTACCTTAAAAATTAATGATGATTATTTGGTTAAAATTCCTGAGACATGGCAACGTTTGACGATGCTACGACACTTGGATCTAAGTAATATGACTTTTGCTCAAATACCTAATAATTTTGATTTATTTCCTAATCTGCGCACACTGAATCTGTACGGTTTTAGAATTGCTAATCAATATGAACCTGAGCTAATCAAACATCCTACTGATGCTTTTGCTAGCATAGAAGCTTTACCTAACAGTATCCAAGCACTCCAACAGCTCAAAGAACTCAATCTCTCACGCATATCTCTAGGCAGGCTAAAAGAACCAATACGGTTACCTGATTGGCTAGGGCAGTTCAAAAATCTAGAAACCTTATATCTTCCATTTTGCTATTTAGAAAGCTACCCTACTCAACTAACTCAACTCAAGACTCTTAAAAACCTACATGTACCTTATGTAGCTGCTGTAGAAGATTTAGGTTATGACTATTTTGTCTATAGCTATGACTGTGTTATTTACTGTGATGGCAACCAGAAATATATAAAACTTTCTTCAAGTTACTTTGAAGAATTATTACCTTCTGTTAATCTAAAATGGAATCATTTATGGGTTTCTAGAGAGGATTTTTATCAATACAAGCTTCTATAATTAGAAGAGCTTGTCCAAAATTAAACTTCAGACAAGCTCCTTTAAATCTTTTCTCCACAAACTAGTTTTTTATTTTTTAATCACCTTTTTGTACATCACTTGATCATCAAAAACAATCTTCAACCAATAACTCCCAGCACTAAGCTGCCTTCGAGGTTTCCAAGTCAGTGCTAAATTATCAGCTA
Organism: Saprospiraceae bacterium; assembly: GCA_022448995.1. Taxonomy (GTDB): domain Bacteria; phylum Bacteroidota; class Bacteroidia; order Chitinophagales; family Saprospiraceae; genus JAKVCT01. The sequence goes on along the minus strand of JAKVCT010000309.1, from coordinate 732 downwards.
CGACCTGATCCTCTGCTACAATTTGCCCAAGTTGATTAATCAAAGTCAAACTTAACTTACCAGATAATGGCAAATCTCCAAAACGCAATTGGATTTTTTGATCAAAAGGATTTGGGAATACTTGAACATTGATTGGAGATAATCCATCAAACTTAAAGGCTTCGATATGGGTATAATAGAAAGTACCTGACTTTTCGTAAACCTTTAGTCTGTAATAATTAATTCCCTGTTTAGGATCTTCATCAACAAAACGCAAATCTTTAGGATCAAGCTCTGTCTGGATTGTATAAAAATCAATACCATTTCGGCTACGCTCTACAGTGATAGCTTGATAAGCCTCTGCGTTATTAGCTCCAAAACTCCAGTATAAATGCACCGTTTCTTCTACCTTTTTAGCATCGAATACTAAATCACTTTCTCCTAATAAAACCACTACAGGTCGACTATCCATATTATTGGTATAATCACATTCACCAATCACAGTCATTGGAAAATCTGTATTAAAATCAAATACAGGAGGTACCGAATTATCACAGTTCACCACAGCATAAACATCCCCGCTCGCTCCCTGCACACGATAGGTAATCAACGCGCAATTGCCTACTTCTATATTTGTCCCTAGGGTTTGAATGCCTAGCATCAAGGTTGCCCCTGCACTACTTGTTGGATCATCATTATAGAAAGCAATTGGTGTATTGGCACTCAAGGTACGATCACCAATATTACAAACCT
>JAKVCT010000308.1 GCA_022448995.1 Saprospiraceae bacterium | reverse complement strand
CAGAAAAGACAGTAACAAGAGCAGAGGTTTGCGACTGGCTAAAAAAAGATGAAGATCCTGAGCAAATGATTCTTACCGATGAGCAACTAGCAATTTTCCTAAATGGCTTAATCAATCAAAAACGGGGAAAAAAAGAGGGCCCACAACCTACCCCCGAAAAAGAATTAACTAATAATATTATCTTAAGAAAACTTAAGATAGCACTCAACCTGAAAGATCAAGATATGCTAACTATATTAGATGCTGCGGGCATGCATATTAGTAAACATGAGTTAAGTGCATTTTTCAGAAGACCCACCCAAAAACAATATAGAGAGTGTAAAGATCAGATTCTACGTAAGTTTATTTATGGCCTAAAATTAAAGTACCATAAACAACTACCATAGTTCGTTAGAAAATTAGCTAACAATCTTGCCTAGCTGTAACAGTTATACATTCGGAGACCAGCGAAGCTAATTTTGGAGAAAGATAAGTGAACGTTTTTCTATGGAATGAATGTCTACTAGACCTTCGAGGAAGTGAATCGCTTAGCGGCCAGCTCACAAGCTACCTGCTGAGAAAATAATAGGAACACAGTGAACTACAAGTACTTGGTCCAGTGAGCTAAATGTACAAGATCATAATAATGAAATTTAGTATTTCAGTTCAAAGTTTAGAAACCAACACCTACCATAAAAGTATCTGGCCAGTATATTGTAGCTCTTATGCTAAGTCCAATGTTATGTCTAGCGACTAAGCTGTCTTCTAGTTTAGGGACCAGAGGGATTTTATAACTGTAGTAAAGGTATATACAAGCAACCTGGCTCCTAAGTGGAACAAAAGCTATACGCGGTGCTAATCTAGGATCAAAAGTATTTTTATAATTTGTATAAGCAATAAAATCTACTTGAAAGGCTATAGGGTCTCTGCCCCTAGAGTAATTATATCCTAAACGATATCCCATCAAGAAGTTAGAATTTCTAAGATAGTTCCATTCTACACCTAATGAAAATGTATGGAAACTAAAAGGATTAAAATAGTCAAATGACTCCTCTTTACCTTGGCTTCTAACACTCTGTTTGAATTTTCCTGCTTGCTTGGTAAATATACGAGAATATTCAGAGGTATGATAGTACAAAAACTCAACGCCCGTAAACATTGCAGATTTCCAACCATACTCGGTATACAGACCAATATTCACGCCTGGTTCCGGAGTCTTAAACTCCAGGCCTTTTAATCTGACTACAGCATTATTAGGTAATGCTTCATATATTTTTTTATAATGAATTTCATTCTTAATGGCAAGAGTGCTAAACTCAATATATTTTAGTTTATTTAATTCTTTAAGTTTTTTTGCATTAATTCGAGGTTTACCTCTATGCACAGTTGTCCCAAAACGGAGTGTATCTAGTTGTTTTAATTGATAAATCTGTTCTGGATAGTCAGTATGTTCACACTTGCTTAGATCAAGGTGTTCTAGTTTTTGCAAATGGATAATACTATCAGGTAATATGATTGCATTAGTCCCCGCTAATTTTAGTCGCCGAAGATTTGAAAGATAACGTATGGAATCTGATATAGATAAGTTTTCGATATTTAAGTCTTTCAAGTTAGATAATTCATAAACTGTGTTAGGTAAATCAACAAGTTTGTGTTCATTACTAAAGAGGATGTGTAGGCTTTGTAACTGAGATAGACAGCTAAGATATGTTATATTATCAACATAATTATCTTCAACATATACGTATAGGTTTTTTAGTCTTTTAAGATTGCAAATAGAATCTAATAATCTACTTGCAGAAGTCTCTAGGTTTTCTATTTTCTTTACACTGAATGGATTTCTAATAGTTAGCCAGTGATCTCGCCAATCATCTAAACGTTTTATGTCTACATTACCTGAAGCATCCGTTAGTTGAGTAAGATTTTTACATTGCATCAATGCCTCTCCTAATACATCAAACGTATACTCTTCAGTATATAAAGTTTTGAGTTGAGTTGGAAAATCAGACTTAAAACGAGGAGGAATCTCCCAAGACCTATAGTTGTAGGCATCTTTATGGTGGTGTATAATCAAGGTGTTTATTTGTGTTAAACGGTCTAAATAGAGCGTTGGTATGTATTTATTTAGCCAAACTACTGTATCTAAATTTTCAAGTTGTTGAATACATTCTATAAATGCCAAACTTGTATCAGCAATTTCTATATAATTTAATTGTTCAAATTTTTTGAGAAGGGATAGTTTCTGAATTTCTCTTTTAGGGTAAGACTTCTTGAGAGGTTTTATCATGATTGTTTTAACAGAGGCAGACTGAGCTAGAAGTTGAACCAAATTCTCAGGAAGGTAAGTTTCAAGATACAAACGTTCTACAGATTGTACCTTATGGGAAAAGCTGTCTTTTTGATAGTTGAGTATAGAATCCAATAAACAGAGTTCACCATAGTATGTTGGAATTAAATCTTCTTTCTGTATACAAATAGCTTTGACTTCAGTAGAGGAGGATAGTATTTCATCCAAGTAATGGACAGGCATATCATCATCTTTAAAAAAGTTTCGTAGTTGTAGTTTATCCTTAAGATTTGATTGAGCAGTAAGTGCTGATAAACCTAAGCATGAGAATAGTAGTAGTGTGATAGCATATTTAAGTTTCATACAAGATATTATTTAAGGCTGTTAAATTTTTAGAAGTCCTAGGGAAGTTTCTTTGCAAAATATAGATTTTTGTTATCACCACATTATTTTTTGGCAGATAATATACTTTTCTCAAAAATATCTTCTGCATATACTTGATCTAGCAGCTCTTTTGAGCTGCTGTGAGTATTTTTAATGAAGTCTAACTTAACTCTAGTCCGTGAAGGTTTAACTGCGTTGAGCCCTTCAGGGTTTGCTTTGCTGAGCACTTCGTGGTTTGTAACTAATTGATTATCAATTGTGAAGTATTTTGCTGTTTTAAATATATAATTCTGTAAGTTGCTGATAGTCAATTAGTAAAAAATAAAGCTTTTTAGCTTTTTCTAAAAAAGCATAAAAAGTCACGGACTATTAACTTAAAAAATCAACGAATTATTAAAAATAGCCGATCCATGTCCCTTTTTGCTAATCTCTCTTGTATAATCTATAATAGCTCATGTAAACTAAGAAGTATTTCCTCGTTAGAAGGGGATATTTTATTTAAATTCAGTGACAATTGTGGTTCTATTATGAATTTTCAAACAATGTCACTACAAAATAGATGAAAATTGGAAAACGATAATTCACGTAGACTTTTTTTGAAACAACTTGTGCTTGCTAGCATGGCACTCTATCTGAGTCCTACACTACAGTCTTGTGCTGACGAAGAGCTAATGAACCTAACACCGGGAGATGCTAGCCCTCCATTTGATGTTTGGCAAGAAATTATCGAAGCACTTGCTTACAGTACAGACAATTTACCTGCACAAAGGAAACGAATAGCAGCAACAAAAGATCCTAAAAAAATTACTGAATTTGTACTGAAAAATATATGTATAGTCCCCAATTACAGAAGATATTTTGGATATAAATTTGGAAGTCAATCACTCTATGGAACAGAGGTAGCACTAAGAACTGGAATTGCCTCCGCTCGTGAAAAAGCCGAGATCTTGAAAGATATGCTCATCGAAGCAGGCTTCGAAGCAAAAATCGTTACAGAGAACATTCCATTAACAGAGCAGGAAGTAAAAGACATACTATTCAATCAAAAAAAGGTCGAGTTTCAGCCCAATATCCCAGATAGCCAATTCAAAAATTGGAAAAAAAGATTAGGACTCAAAAAAATACCTGAAAATACAAGCTACCTTTCCAATCTAACAGAAGAGGCCAATCAGCTCGCACAAAGCATGTTAGACCTTCTATCTGACGAACAAAGACAAGAAGAAGATAGCTTGAAGTATCAGTTTAATAAAGATCAGATTCCTGCAGTAGTTTTCAAAAAAGATGGAGAAGAGCAGTTGATTCATATATTTGATGCTGCAGTTCCTTTTGGGGAAGCACATCCCAAAAATCCTTCAAAAGAATATGGTAGAGCTCCAGGTTTTGATACCTCTGATGAGGAGATTAAGATAGAACTGAGCTGTAGAACTGCATTTGATCTTAGAGAAAAGAAAACACTTCTTTCTGGAAAATGGAAAGCTTCAGAGCTGGTCGGGAACCAACTTAAAATAGGCTTCCTCAATAATATGTCGTTTGAAGAATCTGTTTTAAAAACCATATCCGATATTTCTAGCTTTACGCCAGTGATGTCCTTACAAGATCTAAATAAAGACCAAGAATACTTGGCAGAACATTCTTTTATAGGGGAACCCATCAACCTCAGTGCAGAAGAGATTATCAAGCCAGAATTTGCAATCAAAGAAGAAGACAAAGCTCAAAGATCTAAAAAAGCAAAAAGCATTGCACAGATCGAGATAAAAGCAATGCCTAAGACCTTTCCAACAGTTAGTCTAGAACTAACAGCTAGAGACAAAGATGGTAAAATAGTAGAAGGACTGCTAGCCAGTGATTTTTCTATAAAAGATAATGGCAAGGCGGTACAAGGGTATCTCAGCCAAAATAAAATAGCACCCAAAATTTTATTCATGTTCGATACCTCCTTAAGCATGCCCGCTGCATATAGAGGGAAGGGAGCCGAAAAGTTTCAACAAGATTTAGAACAAAAAATTAAAGAATCCTATCCAAGTGCTACCGTTATCCCAAAGCGAACACAATCTAATATTTATAGTTCGCACCTTAAGGCTGCAAATCAGAACTATGACCTCATTCTATATGCTACAGATGGGCATAACTCAGACAAATTTAATCCTGCAACTACAGAAGTCTTTAAACAAGGGCCCAAAACATTGTATATTAAAATGTACAACAAATACAATCCTGACTACAAATCGGTGGAGGAAATTGCCGAAAAAACAGGAGCAGGAGTTCTAGACGGTCAAGATCAAGGTCAAACTATTGAGCGCATTCTAACTTTTCTAGATAGTCTAAGTCTAGCCCCTTACAAATTTAGTTACAGCTCTTTTGACATAGAAAAAGAACATAAAGTTGTTCTAACAGCAGTCGAAACTAAGAAATCAGGACAAACAGCATTTAAGTTTTCTCCACTCATGAATGAAGGACTGGGAAACAGAATTATAGGGCTCTACCTTGACGTCCAAATTAGTTATACCCAAACGTATAGCAGAGTACTTGCCGGCTGGGATCATAACCTTGGACAAACACCAACAAAAGAAATGGCGGAAGAGGTACATGAATACATGCTTGGGAGTACAGTCATGAGTTTTGAAAGAGAAGGGGCAACCACCTCCCTAAGATTAGAAGAATACTTAAAGGCAATGATGAGTAATCGAGCATGGTTTGAGGCTCAAAGAAAAGGAGAACGGGAAAAAGCGATAGAAGCTTTGGCTAAAGGGGTACACCATTATCCTCAGATTCTACTTTCTATGATGCAACCCTTGAGCAATGCCTTTACCGAAAAGTCAATTACATATCCCACGGGCTACAGAATTGCAATACTTAAAACTAGAGCTGGATTTTATAATCCAAGCACTACCTTTTCTTTTGATTATCTAAGAAGCTCCAATTATGTCAGCATTACAAAAGATAATAAACAAGCATTTTCAGAAACGGCAAAGAAGACAGCGCAGTTTGCACTCTTAGAAGCTAAAGCTTTTGAAAACAGCACTTACCAAAACCTAAAAGACAAAAAACTGACGCTCAATACTTCAAAAGCCTTTAAAGATGTAGTCTATAGCAAGGATTTTGGAGAGAATATTAATTATTATAAAC
>JAKVCT010000307.1 GCA_022448995.1 Saprospiraceae bacterium | reverse complement strand
GGGTATATTATAGCCTGTAGTACTAGAATAATCGTTGACACCCAGTGTTACCGTTGCTTGAAAGTCATTTGTATTACCACCAGTAGGTTTATGCTCTATGGCAAACAATAAATCATTAGGTACAGCTGGATCATAATAGTATCTCCAGCCCGAAACATCCTCACAATAAGCAGTTGCATTCGTATACTCAACTCCTGTACCTCCTGCTATTACTTGATTAGGGGCATATTCTACTAGTTTACCTGTACATGGGCAGCCAATGGTATAACAAACATAGTCTATAAGGAAATCACTGTTGTAACAACCACCCGAAATGTTAGAAAGTGGGTCTCCAACACTGAGTGCACTCGGCAATGGGCTAGGTGCATCACTCGGATTATAGTTCAGAGCGTGTACATGGTAGCTGTCACCCAATGTAAAACCACTTGTAGAGAAGATTCCTGTGGTATTTTGTGCTACAAAGTTCCCTGAATTGTCTGCCAAGACATACACTTGCGTGTAACTTGCATTATTACCTGACGAAGAAGCTACAATATCTTCATTTTCGCAGACATTATAGTCCCGTACACAAGAGGTTGCGCAGTTGGTGATGGTGTAACAAATATAATCGGTCAAAAAATCGCTGTTGTAGCATCCTGCACTCGTTGTTCCTACCATCGAAACCGCTTGTCCCACTGTAGGCAATGGGTTAGGCGCATCACTTGGATTATAATTTAAGGCATAAACTTGATATGCTGTTCCTGCAGAGACCATCCCAGTGAAATTGCCAGTAGAATTGGTCGCCTCAATAAGGTTACTACTTGCATTTACAAGTACATAAAGCTGTGTATAGGCTCCATTACCACCAGAAGAACTCACCACTAAAGGATCTGTCTCACAAATAGTATTATTTTGTTGGCAGCTACTACAGGTTCTGATAACATAATCGGTCAAAAAATCATTATTATAACAACCTGCAGTTGTAGTTCCTACCGATGATACATTTTGCCCAACTGTAGGTAATGGGCTAGGCGCATTACTTGGGTCATAATTTAGGGCATGAATGTGATAGGTTCCTGTACTGACACTAGCAAATATTCCTGTAGTGTTTTGTGCAACAATGATTCCTGTGTTGCTATTCACCAAGACATAAACTTGTGTGTAGCTTGTATTGCCTCCAGAGGAGCTTGCAGAAAGTGTGCATTGAGCTTGTATTTCTATAGCAAAGCCTAGAAATAGAAATAAATATATGAATAGATAAATTAGATTACGCATGGGTTGAATCTTTATTATTAACTAAAAGAGATTGCTTAATCCCATGTTCCATTATCCGGTGTACAAGGAGTTGTTGAGCAACTTGCAGGTGCCGTAAATAAGTTAAGAGCACTCAAAGTACAAGTAGGATTATCTGAAAAACTAGCTGATACATTTACTGTATTTCCATCTGAGTTTAATCCTGTTAGTGTAACTGTTTGAGGACTAGAACTTATAGCAAAAGACTGCCCATTGATATCTAAAGTACCAGTAGAAGGAGCATTGGTATAGGTTACTGTAACTTCTTGAGTGTACGTATTATCTGAAAGATTACAAGGGGTTTGTGCACCAGCTGCAATCAGGTCTATAGAACAGCCACAGCTATTCACTGTAATAGATACTGTATCCGTTTGGCTACTACAAACACCACCACTAGTTTCTTCCACTATATATTGAGTAGTTGTGGTTGGACTAACAGACAGGGAACTTCCTGTGCCAACTACAGCACCACCCAGTTCTGTCCATTCATAAGTAGCACCCGTTGGGCCTGTTGCTGTCAATGTAGCACTAGCTCCCGAACAGATAACCTGATCATTTCCTGCATCTACTACACTTGCATCTCCAGATACATTAATGGTATAATCACAAATAGAACCTGAGCTACCATCAATCACTAAATAATAAGTGCCTCCCACAGTCAATGGGCTAGTATTGGTTAGATTGAACGATAAATTCTGACCATCCGATAAACTACAATCAGATACACGGGTAAAGGTACTTCCATCAAAACTTAGAATAGCACCTTGTATTCCATAAGAAACAGGAGAAGGTGTTGGGTCATAACCTCCAAAACCTCCATAACAACCTATCACATCTACTTGGAAACTGATATTTGGACCAGCTGCTTCGAACTGTACCCAAGAGTTGTTCTCAATTGTTCCACCAAACAAAACTGGACAAGAACCGCCACCAGTAAAATTGAAAGGAAGGTCAGCAGTATAACCTTGTGTTGTTCCACAAAAACCAGAAAAGTCACATACAAAGGGTGCATCTGCAAAATTATCAGCTGCTGCTGGGTTTAATCCACAACCTGCTGGTACACATTCAATTGCTATTTCCCAACCATCGGCATCACCTGCTGCATCAGATGTCCAGTGAAAAGTAATACAACTGCTTGTAGAATATAAAACTATAGAGTTGCTACCAGGATCATTGGCACTGGTATAAGTTGCTAATAATGTTCCACTTGTACCTGTACCGTCATAGGCTCTCAAGGTATCACCTGCTGCAATAGCATAACCATAGGAAACTTGGGCGGGATTGATGATAAAACGTAAAAAATCAGAAGAGCCTGAACAGAAGGTTACCATATAATCCTCATTGTTGAAATAATCTGATGTCCCGATACGAGAATCATAGAATGTTCCTGAACAGGTGTTGATTACTTGCCCATCTACCAAATCCATTTCATAATTCTGCGCATTCATGAATGATGGCATTAGGCACATGAAAGCGGGTGCAAACAAATAGAGTAGAAACTTTAGCATAGTATTTAGAATTTTATTTTGAATCTGAATTGTATATTTATATAAAATATTGCTATAATGCTTTATTCACAAAATAAACTCTAAATCATTTCAAGGGCTAATTTTTTGACGATTAATTAAATGTTAGTTAAATAGATGAATAAGCTAATTTTTTGGATAATAAAATTAACTATACATTAGTTTAGTACTATTATTTTTAAAATTGAAAAAGCTAAAAAAATAGGATATTTAGTTCTTTTTAGACAGGATCCAGTCATGTATAGGAAAAAGTTCTAATGTGTTTTTTGCATAATTGTCTTGCAACAATTTATTCAGTTTTTGAGAAAAATTATCAAAAATTTTTCTTCTCTTATAATTAGTAACAGGCTGTGCTAGCTTCTTCAAATTGTTGAGTAATAGTTTTTCGATAGGATAGAGGGTATAATGTTTTTTTAGTTGATAGGTTACCGTTTTTGTGAGATAGGGAATCAGCCTATAATTCTTTAGTTCATAGTGGGTAATTAACTGGAAAATAGAAGAAAAGTAATAAATATCTGGACGTATTTTAGCGGTAAAATCATCTTGGATTTTTTTCAAATAATGCAAAGCTTGTTCATAGTCTTGATTAGAGAAGTAAGTTAATGCAAAACGGTGATAGGCACTCATGATTAAGTCTTTACTAATCAAGCTACTATATTTTTTTAGCCCATTTTGCATAGTAGGCAACAAAGCTTTTGCTTTGGACCATTCTTGATTTTTGATATAGGTGTCTAATTCATAATTATAAGAAAAAATGAAAATAATACTTGCTGCTTCCTTCTTTTGACGTTTGGTTTTGAGTTGGCGATAAGCCTGCAAAGCTTCTGCAAATTGTTTTGGATAAAGGGAGCGTCGAATGGCTAGCACTCGGGTGTGAATCAATAGATAATTCAATGGTTGATCATCCATGAAGTGCTTGAAATGATGATAGAGATCAATAATTTTTTGGTTGGTTTGGAGTTCCTTGACCTTATTATCTATAATGAAATAGTAATTTGCATAGGTTTCTAATAAATGAAATTGATAATTGAAAGAAGGAATGGCCGTTTGTTGAGTGAGTAAGGGATTTTGTACCAACTCTTCTAAGCGTTCCAAATCTTGTGTATTTCGAGCTTTTGCCAATTGAGTTCTATACTGAATACTCTGATAATGTAGTGCAATGATTTGGTTAACCTGAGTTTGTAGTTTCCAAATTGCCTGTTGTTCTTCCAATGCTTTTAAAGCATGATCTAGATGATTCAAGATCTTTGCAATTCGATGTTCTAACTGCAAAACTTCTAACAAAAGTGGATAGATTTCAAACTTCAATAATTGTTTTTTAAGCCTTGGGATTCCTTGTTGAGCTTGCAGGAAAAGCTTCTTTTGGAATAAGAATAAAATTTGCTGAAAATCACTGTGCAATTGGTTTTGCTGATTTTTAGTGGGTTTGAAACTCTGTGCAAAATCAAGAATACTTTGATATAGTTTATGTAAATCTGCCGATAAATATTGTACAGAAAAATGCTGTTCTAGGTAAGCTTCTTCTATCTCTTCTTGGGATGGAATATTATCTTGTTTAAATAATTTAAATAAGAGTTCTAGCTTACTTTCTTGCTTATTGAAATACTTGCGCAGTTCTATGCTGAAGTACTTTTTTTCATTGGCGGTTAAAGCTTGTATAAGTTGATGAAGACGTTGTTTCAGCATAGCAAAGTATGTACTATTTGGAGACGAATTTGTTTTAGGATTAGATTGTTCTTAGTTGTCTTTTCTCTACTTTAATTAGGAGATAAACAAAGCATTATTCAAATTAACTAAAAGTCTAAGTTTTATCAAACTATCTGTCTGTTAATAACTGACTAGAAATTTTTTTTATCTTAGTGCAGCTTATAAAAATTGTTTCTATAAAACAAGGTTTATGTAAGTGTTAGGGAGAGAACATAGTATACTTTCCTATCTAATGAAAATACACTTACATAATCATCAGTTATTCATATTTGTAAAAAAACACATAATGGAATTGACAATTACTAAAAAAGTATTTTTTGACCTGTCAATAGGAGGCAAACAATCAGGACGTATTGTTATTGGACTTTTTGGAGAAACTACTCCTAAAACTGCAGAGAACTTTTACCAACTTTGTACGCATGAACAGGGTTTTGGCTATAAGGGGAGTTCTTTTCATCGCGTTATTGGTAATTTTATGATGCAAGGAGGAGACTTCACAAATGGCGACGGTACGGGTGGTAAATCTATTTATGGTGCATCTTTTGCTGACGAAAATTTTCAAATTAAACATTCAGGTAGAGGATATATGTCAATGGCTAATGCGGGTCCTAATACTAATGGTAGTCAGTTTTTTATCACTTTTGTTAAAACACCTTGGTTAGACGGTCGTCACACGGTATTTGGTAAGGTCTTAGAAGGGATGGATGTTTTGGATCAGGTAGAAAAGGTGAAAACAGATTTTCGTGATGCGCCTAAAGAAGAGGTGAAAATTGAAGATTGTGGAAGTTTGCCTGTTGAAGCCCCATATGAGATTAATGCCTAAGTAGGTAAGGCTCTACATTATAGAAAAGCGTGAATAATTTCTTAGTTCTTTGTGACAACAGTTTGTTGAGAATTAAGAAATTATTCACGCTTTTTGTTTTTAGGGACTATTCGAGGGTGATTCAGTATTAAGCATATTTCTTCTCTCACCTTTTGCCATTGCTGCAAAAGCTGACCAAAAGATCTAGGACTCAATGGAACGTCAGACAAATCCCGAAGGGATCAGCGAAGCTAACAATAGTCCTCATTGACTGCTTCTTCTAACTCACTTTAATTCATACAGCTTGTACTTGTGTTATAGGCTCACACAGTTTTAATTTTTTCATTTTGAGCACTTTACAGTGTTCGGACATTGAAGAAGTTAACTTCGTTGAGCTCGCTATGGGCTCGGTTCCTACGGAACGTCAATATTCGTCCTTCTTTGTTGCTGACAACCCATATAGTCCAATTG
>JAKVCT010000306.1 GCA_022448995.1 Saprospiraceae bacterium | reverse complement strand
TTGATTCGATCAAAAACAAATCATTTTTAAACAACTTCTATGCTAAAGATGGGTGGGAATTACTATTACCATCAATTACATTAATGATAATATGTCCATCGATTCTAGTATATATTGTCTCTAATCATGGAGTGAGTAAAGACAATCTTGTATCAGTTTTTTGTTATTCAAGTATGCTAATTTCTATTACTTTTGGTCTAATTTTTTACATTCGTTCTGAAATAGATTTAACACAAAATGGTATACGTGCAAAAGGAATAATTTATGAAAAATTTCTAACATCTGAAGATGATTGGTTAGTGAAAGCTGTATTTGATTACGAAAATGAGCAATACTATACATATCCTTTTGAGGATGAAGAAAATAAGCTTATTGTTGGAGATACAGTAACTGTTCTATTTTCTAAAATACATCCTAATAATAACAAGATATTAGATAATTAAAGCCAGAATTTAAAAGGAAAAGCGGTATACTTCGAGACTAGGTCGCACTAGCATTGCCATTTCCTTAGTTCCTAGTTTTAATAACCAACCCCATCACAAAACCACTATTGATCGGATTTTCCGATAAAAAGCTATCCTTTCTGCTGTATTTGAACTACCTTGTTTATTTAAAAGGCTCCAAACCAATGGAATATATGTCCCTTTACAATTAATACTAATCCATAGTTAAACGTAGAATTAATCTAGCAGAAGATTTTTAGTATTTTTGATTCGGAGTATTTTAAGAGTATAAATTTTGATTAGACACCTATAAATTACACTTTTTTATTTACTCTATTTTTTGTCCTGTACTCAGAATCAAAACGTTAAAGTGACAAAGATGGGTAAAAAATAGGTGTCAGATATTATCTATATTCTTGTAAAAGAAGGACTTCTCCATTTAACAATCTAGGATCGAAAAATTATAGCTTGGTCGAATAGTAGAACCTTAAAGGCTCTGCGAAATAGAGAAATCAATGAACTAAGGTTTACAGGAGCACTTAGATATGAGAAAGAAGTGTTTGCAGTTCTTTGAGATTATAATCTTTGAATTCTACCGTTAGATTCGTCAAATCCTTCATCTTCCCTTCGTATTTACAAGCTTGAGCCTTGTGTCCATCTATTCTAAAACCAATAACAGTTACCTCAGAATTAGCTGGAAACGGAAAACTCACTAATTTTCCTTGATTATCATCAGCTGGAGAGAAACTGGTTACCGAACGATTGTTATTAGATACAAGAAAGAAACGTACATCACTACTACTTGTATTTCTTATGCTACTGGAGTTTTGTATCGAGATAACATTATCATATCCTTGACGATTAATTAATCGGTCACAATTGATCCAGCCCAAGCGATTGATACCAATAGTATTCAAATAATAATTCTCAGCTTCAGCACCATCTAATATTTTAGCGTTTTCTTTAGAGATTAGTCCACGTGCTACTTTTTCATCCATTATTTTTTCGTGAATTCCACGGAGTAACTTCCCCAAGGTATCTAGTTTCACTGCATTTTCATGAAAACCACTTGTTTTTAGCACTTCATTATAGTTATCAATCAAACGATTAAAGGTATTGGATTGTAGAGACAAATTGCTTATAGAATTGTAGATTTCTTCTATACTATGTCCCCTGTTATTTTCTTTTCGAAAAATAGATCTAGAAAGACAATGAGTATTAGTCAAAGTTACCTTGAGATTTTTCATCCTATTATCTACACCTCTATTTTTCGACATGGCTTGATTATTACGTGCACAACGCATAAACTTACGAGCCATATGCTCAAAAAACTTTATATCAGTATTGAATTTAGACTCTTGTATGGTAGCTGCTAAGTCATTCATCTCAAAGCGCTGACACTCACCAATTAGGTAGTTTCTATAATCCTGCAAGCCTTGGCTAGCTTTAAAGGCGTTAGCTATTTTCGCCATAAATGAAGGTCCCAAACAGTCAAAGGTTTGACTCCAATCTAAGATTAGAGATTGATTAGTACATATATACTCTTTTAATGCTTGTAGTTCCTGCTGGTATTGCTGATTAGAGGCTACTGCTTCTTGGTAAGTTCTCATGGCTTTATGATAAGAAGCCAATTGTAATTGATATCTTTGTTGAGCATTTTTATTGGATACCAGACTACGTTTGTATTTTTTTTGGGCATCTTCAAACAACTGTTGTGTGCGCTGTTCGTAACGCGTTGTTGATTCGATTTTCTTTTTAGGATGTTCTGCTATAATGGCTGCCAAAGTAGGTTTCTCAATATGGATAGAAGTTGGTTGTTTTGGTGGGATAGGTTTGATACCTATTTTCTCGTATTTAGGCCAACTAGGCAATTGATCTAATTGTTTAAGATTATTAATATAAGTCATATTAATACTAGAGAATCCAAATTCAGGTGGGGCTTGATCAAAATTTGTATTACGGAAGGGTTGATTGGTTACTTCCCAATCAATATCCTGTGCAATGTCATGAGGGCTACGATCACCATAAAAAAGTTGCATACCTTCTGGTAGTTCTTCTTTGGATGGCATTGTCAAGCTAATTTCTTTTTTAGGGTTAATACTTAGTTGTTCGCCTTGTGCAGTGACAGCATCAATATGAACCATACCACCTGTCTCAAGCAATTGATCTCCAGACATCGTTGTTAGGTTACTTAATAGAATATCCTCATGACTATAAGCTTCTTGTAAGGATATTCTTATATTTTTGCCTTCTACAGAGAGTCCTTCAACTGTTTGGAATGTCCCAGCTGGAATAAAAACTATAGTTCCCTTTTTTCCTCGTAGTGTAGTATCTCTATCTGCTCGAATCGTAAATTGTTCTGTATTCTTATTGCTCATATAAGTATATAAATCATCGAGAGATTTCGGTTGAAAAGGGATAGCGACAAGATCCACACGACGATAATTAGCCCGTTGCTTGGCTACATCTTTATTGTCTTGTAATACCAGATGATTTATGCTTTTTAGATCTATATTATTGGGAGTAATCTTCTTAGTATCTAAGAAGTCCTTAATTGACTGAACTCTACTTTTAGCTAGTTTTTTGTTATAATTTTTTTTACCAATATCATCTGTATAAGCATATAAATCTAAATCAAAGTCTGTGAATTTACTTAAGTCATTCAAAAAACTAGAGAGCTCTTTTACAGACTCTTCAGAAAGTTCATATTCTCCAGAATTAAAATAGACTGAAGTTTTTATATTTTGCGCAAATGCAGTAAGTCCTGCAGATAAAAGTAAAAGTAAGGAGATTAGATTTTTCATAGTTAAGTAAGGTTATTGTTTTTTATAAATTGATATATTTGTGAGTAAGTAAGTGATGTCTAATACAAATAACCAAATGTCTTAAAGGGGATCGCTCTGTAAAACAAACCTCCCTAACAGTCATTTACGTCTATTTAGAGCGCAGACATAAACTGTATTGACTTTTTCAGAATTCACCTGTGTTTCGCTCTTTGAAGTTTGTGATAAAATCATCTTATGAATCCATCAATCTATACAGCTAGGCGTTTATATAATGGGGGAAATAAAAAAAGGTTACAATTAATTATATATAATTTATAGAGTAAGTAGGTGGACATAATTAATTTTATAATAATTCACAAGATTTAACTTCGTTGAGCCTTTCAGGGTTTTTGATGCTGAACGAGGCGAAAACCCCGAAGGGCTCAGCGAAGCTAAACGTAGGGATAGCCGCGAAGCGGTCAGAGGCGAAGCCGACTAGTGGCAAGCTCTGCTGCCACCACCGCTATCACGAGGCTTTTTAACGAAGTGCAACACAAAAAGGCTGATTGAATTTACTTCGTAGAGCCCTTCGGGGTTAAATACAAATTAATTGTGGCTATCTACTTATCATTGTCTGTAAAATACATTTTGTAATAAGTTGCTTTTTATTAGCTTTTATGGTCTTTGTCTTTTTGGTAAAAAACAGTGCTGTATGTGTATCTATACTTGGCACTTATTCAGGTATTAACTATCAATACCAAATAACCAATCTATAACTGAAAATTGATCGAAATTAAAAACTCATGACACCAACAGATCTTATTAACTCAATTGATAACAGTGATCCATTAGCCATTATTTTTTATTTCTTGATGCTGCCGTGTTTAGCTATTCTCACAAGTAAAATTGCAGGAACAAGAGGAGGTAATGACTCTCCATATAGTTATATCAATTCCATTTTAGTTTATTCAGCTTGTATACCTGGCGTACTTTCCATTGTGATTTGGTTGTATGCTATGCTATTCCTTTCAGAGAATTTGTTTAAGATTAGTTTTGTAGTTTATTATCTACCAGTTATAGGGATGACCATAACCATATTTATTCTTAATAAAAGCTGTTCTATTCGTCAGCTTCCTTGGTTTGGAGAGTTTTACGAATTATTAATCTTGATAGGGATTACTTTTGCCTGTGTTTTACTGATCATGGAATTAGAAATCTTAAATTTGCGTAATTGGTGGTTAGTCATTGGAGTATTTACAGTCTTGTTTGGGATTTTTAGAATGGGCTGGGAACGTTTTCAGCGAATGACGCGATAATCTTAAACCTAGAACAGTATTTTTCATTTAAGTTATTGTAGTTGTTTAAAACGATTCGTCATGTCTAACTCTAATTTTTAAACAACTTGATTGATTTAATTTTTTTATTCGACTTTTCAAAAGTGTATTTTGTGCCATGAATTTGAAAGAACTTCTCAAGCGGTATCAAAATGATCGTAGAACCAAAGCCGTTTTAGCTCATTTAGAAAAAACACCTAAGGTTCAGCTAAAAAATATAGTTGGGGCACAACTGGGCCTAATTCTACAATCAATTAATAAACAGACGAATCGTCCTATGCTTTTTGTGGCAATGGATAAGGAAGAGGCTGCACATTTGCAAAACGATTTAGCAGTTTTGATGAAGAAGGAGAAAGCTTTGTTTTTTCCAGATTCTTTTCGTCGGCCAACAGGGTTTGATAAGCTGGATCGTGCAGCAGTTTTGCAACGTACAGAAACTATAGCAAAGCTGGTAGAATTTCCGAAGCTTTGTCCTATCATCGTTACTTATCCCGAAGCTCTATTCGAAAAAGTAGTAGCACCTTCCAATTTAGAAAAACAAGCGATTGAAGTCAAAATAGGAGAGTCGCTAGATTTACCTTTTTTGGTAGAAATCCTTGTGGATTACGGTTTTGAGCATGTAGACTTTGTTTACGAACCCGGACAGTTTGCCGTACGTGGTGGGATAGTAGATATTTATTCATATGGCAATGAACATCCTTACCGACTAGAGTTGTTTGATGATGAGGTAGAAACTATACGAACATTCAATCCAACCTCGCAATTATCTATGCGGAGTATTGCTTTTGTGAGTATTATTCCAAACGTAAATACACAGTTTGAATCCAATCAGAAGGTTTCGGTTTTAGAAATTTTACCTGAGCACACTTTAGTTGGAATCAAAGATTTTCAATATTTATTAGACTGTTTACAAAACTGCTTTGAAAAAGCGCAAGAGTATAGTCAAAATATCGAGCAATTAGCGCTAGAAACTAGAGTAGAAGAGAGAGAACTGCTCAAGGAACGGGCATTTTTGTACCCAAGGGAGGTTATAGATGAGATTGGAAACCGAGCTATTTTAGAGTTTAGTACTGTTTCTTATTGGAAAGATATTTTTGAGGTGGATTATCAGTCCAAACCACAACCTTCTTTCAATAAGAACTTTCAGTTACTAATCAAGGAATTGAGAATCAATACTTCGAGGAAGGTGACTAATGTTCTCTTTGCAGAAAACCCAAAACAAATTGAGCGTTTTTATAATATCTTTGAGG
>JAKVCT010000305.1 GCA_022448995.1 Saprospiraceae bacterium | reverse complement strand
TTTTTCATGTGATTTATCCAAACTCTAAAAAGAAATTTACTTCGTAGAGCCCTTCAGTGTTAACTATAAATTAATTATGTCCACCTACTTACTTAAGATAGAATTCAAAAAGAAATGTAGTTATTTCACAGCTCAAGGCAGAACTGTTCAGGGTTGGCTCTGTGCCAATAAAATATTCTGTAAAAAATATTAAACTCTATTCAGGTTAAAAAGTACTTGAGAGGATTATAAATAATTTTACGCTTTATACAACTCCATTTATAAGAATCACTAATCTTCTGCTTTTAATAGTGAGAACATTATACGTCGAAGTAGGGTAGCTAGTAATTAATGCGGTTATGTAACTACAATAAAAATTATTTAAGTATTTTTTGTGACCAACTATACTAACACTGCTCCAAACTTCGTAGACTAAAGTAAATGCTATACTTTAATATTATCTTAATCATGACTACTATTACTTAAGAACATATCTGAAATTATACTCATATTAATAAATGTACCATGCTTAGGTGTGTTTTAAGAAAGAGTTGTAGTTTAAATTCCTAAATTATGAATCGTTATATTTTTTTAATATTTGCTGTTTTTACGATTTTTCTTTCTTGTGATAAAGAAAAAAATGGCTCTAATGTAGATTGTGGAACCACAGCTGAAAGTACCTCGATTAATAAAATCTTACCTCTAGGAGCATCTAGAGTAGAAGGAGGGCGTCCTGATTATGAAAGTTATCGATATGAATTGTGGAAGCGTTTAGTTGATGGTGGTTGGACCTTTGATTTTATTGGCAGTAACTGTGATGATGGATCTTATGCTGTATATGCTGGAAATAGTTTTGATAATAATCATGAAGGACGTGGTGGATATACTTCGGGACAAATTCTAGCAGGAATTGATGAATGGTTAGTAGCTTCTGGATCGCCTGATGTTGTCTTATTTTCTTCGCCTGGAGGCAATGATGCATTACAGAGCTTATCTTATACGGATGCAATTGATAACATCAATGCAATTATTGACAAACTTCAGGCAAATAATCCCAATGTAACCATTATAATCGAAAAATTAGCTCCAGCTACTACAGCATCTATGACTACAGAGCTAACTACCTTTTTTAATCAGATGCAACAGGATGTCAATGATATTGCCACCAACCAAACAACTACGACCTCAAGTGTAATTGTTGTAGATATGGCAACCGGTTTCAATGATTCTTATTTAGCAGACGATGTGCACTATAATGAGGAAGGAGCAGCTTTTATTGCAGATCGTTATTATACACTTTTAGATACAATCTTAGAAAGATAGCAGCTTAAGGAGTTTGGAATGTTGAATTATTGCTGTTAATCGTGGAGTATGTTAAGGGACATTTTTATAAAAATAGATAGATACCCAATTAAAAGTAGGGTGGTATCTTTAGTGCCACCCTAAAAAGATCGCACAAAAAAAAAGGATCAACTTAATCAAGTTGATCCTTTGTAGTTAGTCGGGGTAGCAGGATTCGAACCTGCGACCTCCTGGTCCCAAACCAGGCACGCTAACCGGACTGCGCCATACCCCGATAAGGTAAATTAGTGGCGGAGAGAGCGGGATTCGAACCCGCGGTACGCGTGATTACGTACGCCAGTTTAGCAAACTGGTGGTTTAAGCCACTCACCCATCTCTCCATCATATTCCGTGATGCGGTCACAAATATATGTGCTTTTTTCGAGTTTCCAAACTTTTAGAGAAAAAAATGTAAAAAATATTGAAAAAAAGCGTTTTTTATGGAGATAAACCCTACTATCTATCTTATTTTAATAGCATTTACAACTGAACGAACATGATTACAAAACAAAAAGTTCAAGAGCTTGCAAAAAAATATTTTTCCGAAAATATAAAAATTCGTCGACATCTACATCAATATCCAGAATTATCCTTTGAGGAGTACAAGACAGCTACTTATATTCGAAACAGATTAGATGACTTAGGGGTAAGTTACGAATCTATAGGTAATACAGGAACAGTAGCTTTATTGCAGGGAAAAAAAGGAAGTGGCAAAACCATTGCATTACGTGCAGATATTGATGCCCTGCCCATCCAAGAAGTAAGTGACATGGATTATAAGTCCAAAAATGAGGGCGTAATGCATGCCTGTGGACACGATGTGCATACTACAAGTCTATTGGGTACTATCAAAATTTTAGAAGAGCTCAAAGAAGATTGGGCTGGAACCATAAAGTGTATTTTTCAGCCAGGAGAAGAAAAATTACCCGGTGGTGCTTCTATTTTGATCAAAGAAGGAGTTTTGAAGAATCCTGAGCCAGCCTTGATGTTTGGGCAACATGTAGAACCTCCATTACCAGCAGGTAAGATTGGTGTCAAGAGTGGTTTATTTATGGCATCTGCGGATGAGATTTATATGACTATTACAGGTAAGGGGGGACACGGAGCACAGCCTCATCGCTGTATTGATCCTATTGTAGTCAGTGCACATTTGATTACAGCTTTACAGCAAATTGTTAGTCGCCAGGCACCTCCACTGATTCCTTCAGTGCTGACCTTTGGTAAAATCTTTTCGCATGGTGGTGCAACCAATGTTATTCCTGATAAGGTAGAAATTCACGGGACTTTCCGAACCTTTGATGAAAAGTGGAGAGCTAGAGCACATCAAGAAATTGAGCGCTTGGCTTGGCAATTGTGCAAGAGCATGGGAGCTTACTGTGAGGTGAACATTGTGAAAGGTTACCCATTCTTAAAAAATAATGAAGCATTGACCAATCGAACACGTCAGCATATTGCTGATTATGTAGGAGAGGAAAATGTAGTAGATTTGCCCGCACGCATGGGAGCAGAGGATTTTGCCTATTATTCGCAAGAAATGCCAGCTTGTTTGTATCGCCTAGGGACATATCTACCACAAGTATCAGGTTTGCACAAACCTAATTTTGATGTGGATGAAAAAGCATTAGAGATTGGAGTAGGCTTGATGACTTGGCTAGCCTTGCAAGAATTAGCTTGATCAATTATTTTTGACTAATTACTTAAAACATTAGTTCGTAGGTTTTCGTAATTTATTGATAATTAGGAGGATATAAAAATTAATGAATTTTTATAAAAGCCTGATTATCAATAAGTAAGAGAATATGTTTTTTGATTTTCTGACAAAAATTAAAAAATCAACGAACTATTATTAAAATGGAAGAATACTGAATAATCTCATAGTTTTTTGCTAATTTTGGACAAACCAGCAATTAATCATCAAAATAGGATGAATTAATTGAAATAATACCTCCAACTTCTGCGAGTTATTATTTATCTAACTAAAACTATATATTATATAACATCATGAGTGTTATTATTTCTTTATTGAACCATAAGGGAGGTGTTGGTAAAACAACATCCGCAATTAATATTGGAGCTGGATTAGCCAAATTAGACAAAAAAGTACTATTGGTTGATTTAGATCCTCAGGCAAATTTGACGGTATCATTGGGTATTCCACGTCAGAAGATCACGATTTACGAAAATATGCGTGGTGAGGCTGAAATTACGCCTTATACTGTTAAGGATAATCTAGATGTCGTAACTTCTACATTGGATCTTTCTGGAGCTGAGATGGAACTGATTAATGAAGCAGGTCGTGAGTTTATCATGAGAGAATTGTTTGAGCCATTAGAGCATGAGTACGACTTTATTATTATTGACTGTCCTCCATCTTTAGGTTTGTTAACGTTGAACGCATTAACAGCAAGTAATTATGTCTATATTCCAATGCAGACTGAGTTTTTAGCTTTGCAGGGATTAGCAAAAATCAAGCAGATCACAGATAAAGTGCGTTTCCGTTTGAATAAGAAACTACATATTGGTGGTGTTATTGCTACAATGTATGATGCACGAAAGGTCTTGAATAGAGATGTCGTAGATACCATCAAGAAGTATTTTGGAGATCGTGTTTTCAAAACAATGATCCGGAATAATATTTCCTTGGCAGAGGCACCTTCTGTGCGTAAAGATATTTTTGAGTACAATCCTAGAAGTAGTGGGGCTAAAGATTATTTAGCCTTGAGTAAAGAGATTGTAGAGCGTGTAGATAATGCCGGGAAAATGGCAGGAGCAAAGAAAAAGTAAGACGATAATCCGTCTTTAGATATAAATGATGAAAAGCTCAAAGTCAAGGACTTTGGGCTTTTTTTGTGCTAGAATGAATCGTTTGTAATAACTTTGCGTAGGAATGAAAGAGAATATATTTTTAAACAACTCCTTATTCTGAAAACAAGAATAGATATGATTTCTACCAAAAAACTGCTCACCCTTTTCGCATTACTTAGTCTATTCAGCCATACCCAAGCTCAAAATGTTCATATTCCCAATGCAAATTTTAAAAAAGCTTTGCTTAGCCATGATCCAAAGATTGATTTCAATGAGGATGGCGAAATACAAGTGAGTGAGGCTACTGCTTTTACAGGAAAAATAGATGTTTCTAATAAAGAGATTATCGATCTGACAGGTATAGAAGCGTTTGAGAATATTACTGCGCTTAATTGCAGGAAAAATGAATTAGAGAAACTGGATTTACGCAAAAATATTGCTTTAGATTCTTTGAAATGTGGTTACAATGATTTGGAAATCTTAGATCTGAGCCAGAATAGAAACTTGAAGCAACTTCGGTGTTATAGTAATAATCTAAGCAAATTAGATTTGAGTCAAAATATCTACTTGGAAGAATTAGTGTGTTATGGTAATTCAATCAGAAATTTAGAGTTGAGAAAACATACAGCTTTAAGAGAATTATGGTGTGGTTATAATGAGTTAGACAACTTAGATTTGCGTCAAAATGCTGTGTTGGAAGAATTGAGTTGTGCGGATAATCCTTTAGGTAACTTAGATGTAAGCCAAAATAAAGCACTGAAAATTTTAGATTGTGGTGATACTAAATTAAGTGAATTAGATATTAGCAATAATACATCTTTAGTCAAATTATCTTGTGGGGATAACCCACTAGGTGACTTAGATTTGAGTCATAATACTATGCTGGAAGAATTGATGTGTGGCAATAATGGATTCAAAAAACTAGATTTGAGTCATAATAAGGCTTTGATTGAATTGAGGTGTTGGTTTGATGAATTGAGAAGTCTAGATTTACGCAAAAATACTAAATTAAAGGAGCTTTGGTGTTGGCATAATGAATTGACTAGCTTAAACCTACGCAAAAATACTGCTTTAGAAAAATTATACTGTGGTGGTAATCAGATAAAGAACTTGGATCTGTCTAGAAATAAGGCTTTGAAAGAATTGGCTTGTGGACACAATGAATTAAAAGAATTAGAGCTGCATCAAAATAAGAACTTGATAAAATTAGACTGTGGTGGTAATCAGATAAATAACTTAGATCTGTCCGGAAATAAGGTTTTGAAAGAATTGGATTGTGGACAAAATGAATTGAAAGAATTAAATATACATGGTAATCAAGTGCTTATAGAATTAGATTGTGGACACAATAAATTGAAAGAACTGGATTTGAGTCAAAATAAGGCTTTGAAAAAGTTAGATTGTTATGATAATGATTTACAAAATTTGAACATAGCTAATGGTAACAGTAGCTTAATCACTGACCTAAACACAATGGAAAATCTCAATCTTTTGTGTATAGAGGTTGATAAAGATTTTAGTATACCAACAAAGCGGTGGTATAACAAAAAAACTACACAGTATTCCTATAATTGTGATCGACACACTAAAGGAAAGATAGAAGCTCCAAAGGAGCGATAGAACAGTTAGGGTGGGGAGTAAGCCCTACCCTAAATCCATCCCAACAAAATGAAAAAAGTTCAAAGTCAACTAACTTTGA
>JAKVCT010000304.1 GCA_022448995.1 Saprospiraceae bacterium | reverse complement strand
GAGGCTTTTTAACAAAGTTCAGCGCAAAAAGGCTGCTTGAATTAAATACAAATTAATTGTGGCTATCTACTTATAAAAATGATTGTATTTAAGTAGTTAACAAAATTAAACTATTTCCCCTAACTACTCACCTACTTGTTAGTCTAACATAGATATGCATCTTTTTCTTAACAAATACCTATTGCTCATCTTTGCCATATTGGTCTGTGCATTGACAGGTTACCAAATAGAGCGGTTGGCTAAGCAGGCTCCTAATGTTGAAGATTATGCTAAATCATTCGAAAACAAACTGCATAAAACAGAGGAAGAGTTTAATCGGGTTATTAAGGATAAAAACTTTCTAGACCTAGCGGTCAATGAGCTCTTGAGTGAAGATTCCATTGTGCAATATCAAGCAAAACCCTTTACCCTACTTATTTATTCAGAGTACGATTCCTTAATTTTTTGGAGCAACAACAAGATATCACCTTATCGTTCTGATATCAAGTATGTCAATGATCGAATTAGTGAAAAGTACAAGATTAGAGGCTCACTCTATCTAAAGATTCAAGCCCCCTATGAAGTCAAAAAGAATAACCGTGTTTATAGTTATAATTTAGTTGGGCTCATCCCTATCTATGCACGTTATCCTATTCAGAACAACTATTTATCTGATCATTTTGAACTGATGCCCAAGCAGTTTTCTGATTACATTATAGCTACAGATAAAGAAAGTAATTATGAAATTCGTGACTTGAGCGGGACAAAGATTACTTATCTTACTGCTAAGAAAAACTATCCTTCTCAACCTTTTATTATTTGGGCATTTGTACTCTACTTTATAACCAGCTTTCTTACTATACTCTTAGTACAGTGGTTTTCTAGTTATCTCCGCAAGACTAATGGTACCGTTCTAGGTATTTGCAGTATGATTCTTGGTATTATTGTCCTACGAATATTAGGTGTATACCTAAATTTCCCTAATGTTATTGATGACATAGAAGTTTTCAATATAAAATTCTCTCCATATAGAGAGCTCTGGTTCAGATCTTTAGGAGAATTCATCTTGGATGTCATCTTACTATTTTGGGGAGTTTTGTTCATTAGAAATAGCCTAAGAAAAGTTCCTTTACGCATCCCTGACAGTGTTGATATGCAGTATGGAGTAATTACCTTGAGCTATGTTGTACTAGCAACTAGTATTTGGGGGATTTATAATATACTCCGAGTGGTTATCCTACAGTCTAGCATTTCTTTTGAATTTAGTGACCTCTCTAAACTAGACTTTTTCTCCTTTGTTGCCTTAGGTACCATTGCCTTTCTATTTTTAGGTTTATTTATACTCAATAATCAGCTATTTAGGATTCACCGTAATTATGTAATCTCCGATAAAAATCGCGCTATCCTTTTAGTTATAGTTTGGTCGCTTTGGCTAATATTTTGGATTGCAATAGGGCTAAGTTTTATTAAAATCTTAGTTTTCTCAGGGATTTTGTTTTTGTATGTATTTCTACTCAATTTCTTTGTTTCCTTAGACGATACCTCTTTTCTATGGGTAGGTGTCTGGTTAACTTTTTTTGCGGGTTTTTCTACCTTCTTATTCGAAGATATTAATACCGAAAAAGACCTACTATTACGTAAAACTTTTGCTAAAAGAGTGGCTTCTGAGCGCAATTTTGAAATGGAAAAGCTCTTTGATCAAATTGGGGAGGAAATTTTAGAAGATGGGTATTTCAAAATTTATTTTGCCTCGATCGTTATTCCTAGACGCCAAGCACCTGAGCGTATTCTATATCGCTATTTGGATAATAATTTCTTTGGTCGTTTTGATTATAATATCCATATATATGATCGAGATAATGAAATTATTACACCTCGAGACGGAACAGAAAAATATTACAGTGAATTTAGCTCAATCATTAATGATAAGAACAATACAATAAAAGTTGGTCAGAAAGATATCTATTTTCATTCTGACCCAGAAGGTTCTTATCGCTATATTGCACATTTCCCAATCAAGGAAAAAGGAAACCTGTTGGGAACTATCTTTATTGAGTTCTTACCCAAAAAAGGCTCTAAAAAATCTAATATCTACGAGGAACTATTATCCTTGCCAAAAGTTCGTTTAGAACAGCTTTATGATAAATATTCTTATGCGATGTACAAGCTCAATGTACTCGTAGAAGAACATAATGATAATTTCCCAAGCACATTTAATTTGGCTCAGGAACAAATACAAGATGATAGTTATAAGATTGTTTATGACAAAGAAGGTCTAGGCTATGTCCTCTACAAAGGTAAAAATGGTTATGTCAGTGTGGTTACCCTACCCTCTAGACAGTTTTTATCGGTTTCTATCTTCTCTTATATCTATGTATTTGGGGTCTTGATCTTGGTACTTATTCTGGCTTTGGACTACCTGTACAACAAGCTTGTTAGAAAGAAATCCCTCTTAGGATTTAATTTTGATAACTCACTCAGAGATAAGATTCAACGTGGAATTCTCTTGATGACCTTAACTTCGTTTGTCATCGTGGCAATTATCACAATTATTTACTCTCGTCAAGAATACAATGATTATCACCGATCTAGATTGAAACGTAAAATTGATAGTACTGCAGAGAACGCATTGCTACATATCTTACAAAACTCAGATAAAGAAAAAATTAGTATTCCTGATCCAAGTGATTTGTCTAAGATACACAGTATTGATGTCAATCTATATGATCTAAAAGGGAGATTGATTTCAACTTCAGAAGATGCTGTTTTTGAACGTCGTTTGCTTGGCCGCCAAATGAATCGAGTTGCTTTTTTCAAAATGTTGAGTGGAGAAAATGAGTTTATTCAAAGCGAAGAAATTAATCATTTTGAGTACTTAGCAGCTTATGTTCCACTCAAAGATAAGGATGACAAAACTATTGCGTATCTAAATCTGCCTTATGACCTAGCAGGAAGTAGTACTACTCAATCACAAGCACAAGAGACTGCACAGTTCTTGGGTGCCTTACTCAATGCCTATGTCATGTTATTGATCTTGGCAGGTGGTGGTGCCTTTTTGATTGCTAATACTATAGCAGATCCTCTACGGGTTATTGGTGAAAAATTAGATAAAGTAAAATTGGGTACAAAAAACGAAGCTATACAATGGAACAATAATGATGAGATTGGAGAGTTGATCAAACAATACAATAAAATGGTAGCTGCACTTGAAGAAAGTGCAAAGGAATTGACTAGAACTCAACGAGAATCTGCTTGGCGAGATATGGCCAAACAAGTAGCTCATGAGATCAAAAACCCACTTACTCCAATGAAACTCAATATTCAGCTACTACAAAGAGTATTGAGCATTAATCCAGAAAAAGCACAGAAAATGGTAGGTCGAGTAAGCTCTGCCCTGATCGAACAGATTGATAATCTAGCACATATAGCTTCAGAGTTTTCTAATTTTGCAAAAATGCCTACTGCACATAATGAGGTACTGAATCTCAAGGAATTGATTCAATCTGTTTATGATTTATTCAAGGAAGAAGAAAATATCCAACTTAGCTTGGACTTACCTCATATTGAAAATGTGGTTATATTTGCAGATAAGAATCAAATGATGCGTGTCCTCAACAACTTGGTCAAAAATGCCATACAGGCTATTCCTGAAGATCGTGATGGACTAGTAGATATCTCCCTAAAAATCATTGATAATAAAGCACTTATCGAAGTAAGAGATAATGGTTGTGGTATTCCTGACCACCGTAGAGAAGATGTGTTTATACCTAACTTTACAACTAAAAACTCAGGTACAGGAATTGGTCTATCTATGAGTAAAACCATTGTAGATATGGCTCAAGGTAAAATCTATTTAGAATCCGAATTAGATAAGGGAACTCAGTTTTTTGTAGAACTTCCTCTTTACTTAGAAGGTGAGGCTTAGTCCTATCCCTTAGGATCTAATAAATTACCTAATCTTGACTCTAAGAATATGTACACTATTGCCCCCCAAATTAAGCTGGGTTGGCCCCCTAAACTATTTACTAAAGTGACAAAAACATGAAAGATTCTAAACTGATTATACTTCTCAAAAAGTATTCGTTGCGAAAGCTCAATAAATTTCAAGAATATACAGCATCTCCTTTTTTTAATAAACGCCCTACTTTGGTAAAATTGTGTGCCTATTTACTTCGCTTAGCTCCAAATTTTGAAGACAATTATCGTCTGCGTAAAGAAACCATTTATAAACATATATTTCCCGATAAAGCTTTTGACAAAACAGCATTTAATAGACTGATGTCTCAGCTTTTGAGTCTATTTGAGAATTTTTTAGTTGATTATGCTTGGCGTGACAAAACCTTGGATAGACAGTTGCTTCTGTTAGAAGAACTTCGATTAACTAAAATGGATAAGCATTATCAGTCCGTTGAACGAAAATACCATAAACTCATCGATGAAAGCCCACTCGAAGAAAATTATAATGCACATATTCGACATCTTTTTCACAAGGAGCTCAATAATAAATTTATTACACAAGGTGGTCGGCAGTATGATCACAATTTACAGCAATCTAGCGACTTCTTAGATATCTATTTTTTAGTAGAGAAGCTCAAAATTGCCTGTGATATGGCTAATCGAAATCGAGTGATTAAGGCAAACTATACTTGTGGCCTAATCAACGAATTATTACAACACTTAAAACAAAAAGAGTATTCGCAAACTCCTATTATCCAAATCTATTCTTCCATTCTACAAATGCAAACACAATCCTCTCCTGAGGATGAACAATATTATATCAAACTCAAGAATCTGCTGGCAGAATATGCATTAGAATTTAATAAATCAGAATTACTGAGTATTTATGATTATGTACTCAACTTTACAATTGGACAAATCAATAAAGGGCAAGCTCACTATTATGGGGAATCCTTCTCTCACTACAAGTTTTTGGTTAAGAACAAAATCATTTTTGTAGATGGTTATTTGCCTGCTTGGGATTATAAAAACATAGTCACGACAGGATTGCGTTTACGAGAATTTGAATGGACGAAACAGTTTATTGAAGATTATCATATTTATCTCCCTCCTGATGTTCGCAAGAATGCCTATATCTATAATTCTGCGGCTTACTATTTAGAAGTTGGCAATCATACTCTTGCACTACGTACCTTGTATAATGTAGAATTTACAGATGCTACCTATCAGTTTGGTGCTAAGATTATTCAACTCAAGGCCTATTATGAACTAGATGAGTCAGAAGCACTCTTCTCTCTCATTAGTGCTTTCAATAATCTCTTGCGCAGAAAAAAAATATCTGAATATTGGAAACAAGCTAATCTGAATTGTGTAAAACTCTGTAAGCGTTTATTTACGCTCAAGGAAAAAAAAGATTACATCACTAATGAAAAATTCCAAATAGAATGTAACAAGCTGAGTCTTGAACTCAAAAATACAAGTCCCTTAACAAATAAGCCTTGGCTAGAAGAATGTCTGAGTAAATTAAAAAACTAAAAAAGTAATGTACTTATCTATTAATCTTATTGATAATATCATTGGTGTCAGCCTAATTGTAGCAACTAGCTTATTGATTATTTTGGGGATCATAGCACAACGATAAACACACACCTCCCAAAGTTTAATAAAAGTCTACAAGTGGCTGTCTTACTATGTCAATCTTAATTGGTGGATCCTGTTGGTTTTCATAATAGGGGCTGCTATTGGTATTCTAGTGATTTTTTCCTGAACAGGGGCTTTTGCTTCGTAGTTAAGTAAAACAACTGATAATCAAATTTTTGCAAAATAAATTTACTTCGTAGAGCCCTTCGGGGTTGTCTGATGTTCCCCAATTGGTCATAGCTTTGAAAACTACGAAGT
>JAKVCT010000303.1 GCA_022448995.1 Saprospiraceae bacterium | reverse complement strand
TAGTTGATTATCAATTTTTATACAAACCCTGTTTTGCCCATGGACCCTAATCAATCATTTAAGAATCACGAAGTGCTCAACCCTTTCTTAAATTCACTATAAACTCTATTTTTCATAAATGAGATCTGAGCGAATAGCATATTTTATTCCCTTATCTACAACAGATCCTTCATGAAAAAGTAAATGATCAAAAACTAGCCCCATACCTGTTTTGGGACGAATCACGCGATTGATCGTTAATTGCTTTGATCGTCTCTTACGACGATCAAAGAAAGTAGTAGCACCACCTGTAAAGTTATCATTTAGATAGATCATAACAGAGAATAACGTCAACCAATCTTTTTGTTTAGGGTTAGCTAGAGACATTCTCGTATCTACATGAGGTGCAAAAGTCTGTCCCTGTGCATACTCATAAATACGAAATCGCCAATTGAGTCCATGAACTTTTCGGTTATCAAACTTGGGATCAACCAAATGTGCAATACGTTGCCAAAGAACAGCTGCGAATTGTTTGTCCTCAATAATTAAACGTTTATTATTACGTGTCTTATTATTGATTCGGTAAGTATCTTGTGTACTTGCTAAGCCTGCTTCCTGAAAACCTAGTTTATGGGCTTTTTTTATGATAGATTGGCACTCTGTAGGACTTAGTAAATGGCTAAGGGTATAGATATTTTTAGGTTTATGATCTTTTCTTTTGATCTTCAGGTGATGTTCTTTGTTCAATACATTCCATTGAACAATATGAGGCTTTATGGTAAATTGATTTTTACCAATGAACTGATTATTTGTATCCATTGAGAATTGAATTAGGATTGATGTGGATGTGTACTAATTGGCTTAGAAATTAAGTAGGTTTCTAGTCAGTTGAATAACTGGCAGAAGGAAACAGGAAGGATCAGTAGAAGGAATTGCAAGGATCGTACATGGTAGGAATAATTATATTTTTTAAGCATTAGTCCAAATATTCTCATAGTTATCTTTTATTGATTTTAGACTAACATTTGCTTCACAGATCTTTGCTACAGCTAGGTTCTTAACTACATTGAACCCTTCTGGTTTGCCTAAAATCATTCTAAATCTATTCTACGATTACTTTTGTCCTATTACTCCTATAAAAAAATGGTTGAGTCAGTGTCAGACTCACCAACTCAACCATCTTAAAAAAAGGATAGTTCCAAATATTTATATTTAAATCCTTATTCAGTCATTTGTGACCATTGAGAATACCCACCACTCATGTCATAAACTTTTTTGAAGCCTAATTCCTTGCAGACTTTTGCAGACTTAGAACTACGACCACCAGCTTGGCAATACACAAAAACAGGCTGTTCTTTATCTAAAGTAGCTAATTTTTCTTTGAAGTCCGTTCCACGAAAATCAATATTTATAGAGTTTTCCACATTACCAGTCTCATGCTCACCTGCTGTGCGAACATCAATGAGTTGAGCATCAGAGAATTCTGTGAGTTTTTTCTTAAAATCTTTAGGATTCAAGGTTTCAATCACTTGGCTAGAGTTTTTTTCAGAATTATTTGTTGAGTTGTTATCTGTATTATCAGAGCAAGCAGAAAAGGAAAAAACTGCAAAAAGTAGGAGTATAAATGTATGAAAACGCATAATTCTATGTATATTTTTTAAATTGAGTTATAAAAATGTAGCATAAATCAATATGATTTGTGCTTCCAAGAGCTAATATAGTAAATCTTTAAATGACCATAACTTTACTCTACCAATTATGACAGCATTCAAAAAAATAAGTCTCCTTCTAGGCCCCATATTGTATACACTTATATTACTATTCGTATCCCCTAGTACAGAATTACCTAGTGAGGCCATTGCGGTTTTAGCAGCTACTTTATGGATGGCAACTTGGTGGGTCACAGAAGCCGTTCCCTTACCTGTAACTGCCTTATTACCTCTTGTATTATTTCCATTGTCCGGAGCAGTAACTATGAATGAAGCTAGTGCTCCCTATGCTTCTCAAATCATTTTTTTGTTTGTGGGAGGATTTATGTTAGCAGTGGCTATTGAGCGTTGGAACTTGCACAAGCGTGTAGCATTAGGGATTATTGTAGCCATGGGAACACAGCCCAAGACGATTATTTTAGGCTTTATGGTTGCTAGTGCTTTTCTATCTATGTGGATTTCTAATACAGCAACCACGATTATGATGGTTCCTATTGGTGTAGCCATTGTCAAACAATTAAAAGAGCAGACAAATGAAGCTGATGGGATGCGTTTTGCAAAAGCACTGCTATTAGGAATCGCTTATGCAGCTTCTATTGGAGGTGTAGCAACCTTGATCGGAACACCAACAAATGCTATTTTTGCGGGAGCTGTACAGACTGAGTACGAACAGGAGATTGCCTTTGTAGATTGGATGATTTTTGCAATGCCCATTAGTCTAGTTTTATTAGGAATATGTTGGATTTATTTAGTGAAGTTTGGATTTAAGCTACCCAAGTTTGAGCAAGGAAACTCCCAGTTTATCGATAAAATCAAAAGTTACCAAAAGGAATTGGGAAAGATCTCTTATGAGGAAAAATGTGTTTTATTTATTTTCTGTTTGGTTGCTTTGTGTTGGATTCTAAGGACACTTATTTTGAAACAATTCGAAGAAAGTTTCCCAGATTTAAAAAACTATTTGAAGGATAGTACTTTTGCTGTAGCTGGAGCAGTTATTTTATTTACTATTCCTTCCAAAAGAGAGCCTCAAAAAACTGTGCTAGATTGGGAAACTGCAGTCAAAATTCCTTGGGGGGTACTCCTACTATTTGGAGGAGGCTTATCCTTAGCCAAGGCTTTTAAGGTGTCAGGTTTAGCTACATTTATTGGTGAACAGATTAGCTTACTAGGTGGGTTACCCTTACTTGTACTATTACTTTTATTAGTAGCAGCTGTCAATTTTTTGACTGAAATTACCTCTAATATGGCAACTGTTTCGATGATTCTTCCCATACTAGCTACCTTAGCTTTGGGTATAGATGTACATCCTTATTTATTGATGGTAGGGGCAACTTGTGCGGCGTCTTGTGCATTTATGTTGCCTGTGGCTACAGCACCAAATGCCATTGTTTTTGGATCGAGTTATATACAAATCAAGGATATGATTCGGGCAGGAATTTGGTTGAATATTATATCAATTATTCTTTTCACCTTGTACTCCTATTTTGTGTTACCAATGGTTTGGGGCTTAGATATTAGTAGTTTTCCTGTGGAACTTGCTCCCAAGTAGTTAATGGAGTTGAAATTTAGAACCCTCATTAGAATAGTTAAGAGAACTAGAATACAGAAACCTTATTCTAGAGTGATTTTTTTATACAAATCGATAAAGTTGTTTAAAAATCATCTGAATTTCTGCATTAAATCTAATTCTTAAACAACTTCTATGTATATTCGCCCATGTAAGTAATCCTTCTAAAGAATTTATCTGTATAGACATAATATTTTAGGTTTCTTGAGGAGCCCATCAAGCTAGCTTGAAGAATTGAGATTCTATAAAAGGATTACAAATAAAGCTTATTGTCTTATGTTTTGTGACTTGCTGCAACAGTTTGTACTTAGCGTCGTTGAGCTTTTCAAGGGTTGACTAAAATTAAAAAATCAACGAACATTACTATAGACAATTAGATAATTACTAAAATTTTTAATACCCAAAACAGACAGAGATTTTACACGTAACTTTTGTGAAAACTACAGGTAGAATCTCCAATAGACAAAAAAACTATGGCAGGATCATCAAAAATGGCCATCTATGGAGCATTAGCAGCCAATACAGCAATTGCAATCAGTAAGTTCATTGCAGCATTTTTTACGGGATCTTCTTCTATGTTATCAGAGGGGATTCACTCTTTGGTAGACACAGGAAATGGAGCATTACTACTTCTTGGTATCAAGCGGAGTAAGAAACCTGCAGATGATAAACATCCTTACGGTTATGGGAATGAAATTTATTTCTGGAGTTTTGTAGTAGCCGTATTAATTTTCTCACTTGGTGGCGGTATTGCCTTATACGAAGGTATTGAGCATTTACTACATCCTCCTGCAAATAAAACTATGGATAATGTGATCTGGAACTATGTGGTTTTAGGTCTAGCTATCATATTCGAAGGCGCAGCATTACGTATTGCCCTTAAGGAATTTAATGCAACTAGAGGAAATAAGTCCTTCTTAGAAGATTTGAGAGATAGTAAAGATACTTCTACTGCAGCTATTGTGATAGAAGATACTGCTGCACTATTGGGGTTATTAATTGCTTTGGTTTGCGTTGGATTGGGGCAGGCAACAGGTATTGCTGAGTTTGATGCAATTGGTTCTATTCTGATTGGTATTTTATTGATTGGTGTATCGCTATTTTTTGCCATAGAGTGTAAGGATTTGTTAGTAGGTGAGGGACTAATGAAGAAAGATGTACAAAAAATTACAGCAGTCTTAGAGGCAGAAGAGAATGTCAACACACACAAACGTCCCTTGAGTTTATATTTTGGTCCCAACGAAGTCTTGGTGAATTTAGATGTAAATTTTAAGGATGAATTAACTTCTGATGAAATTGAAGAAACTGTTGATCGAATAGAACTGAAAATAAAAGAGGCAATTCCAACGGTAAATCGTATATTTATTGAGGCTGAGACGATTAAGCGCAAGAAGAATACCTCAATTTAATATTCTATAACTTCAGTAATAAAATCTTCATATCTATGAATTCTTATCAAATAAAGACGATAAAAAATAAGTTAGCACGTCTAAGGGATTTGGACGAATGCTATATTATCGAAGGGGCTAAAGAACATAAATATCATTGGTATCCTTGTTTGAGTGAGAAGGAAATTAGTCATTATGAAGAGAAGCTAGGGATTCAGCTGCCAAGTGATTATCGTAATTTTATCAAGTATATTGGTAATGGTGGGGCTGGACCACAGCAAGGAGTGTTACCCTTGGCAGAATGGCCAAATCTTCGTATTCAAGAGGCTTTTGAAGGAGAGTGGCAGATCTTATTGGAGCAATATGAACAAGATCTAAAGAAGGATAGAGCTTTATTATTGAAGTATCACAGTACTGATTTACCCAACAGGATACCTTTGGCAGACTTGGATCGTATGAGTACTCTTAGTCTGTTTCGACTATGTGACAAATACAATATTCCTCTTGGAGTACATGAGGGAGAGGAATATGTTTTTTATCCAGATTATTGTGAAAAAGGAGAACTAAATGATTATGCTCAACAGATTAGTTGGCCTAGCCAACGCCTAAAAGGGTATCTGCCTGTTATTAGTGCAGGAGATGCGGGGAATGGTGTATTAATTGTCAATGGGTATAATTATGGAGAACTATTTTGGGAAGGTCTTGATGGTAATTTTAAGAATACACGAAAGTGCTTCTTAGAGCTATATATGAATTGGTTGGATAATAATCTAGCTAATTTCGAACATATCAATTTACTACTTCGTACGAGTCTACCTGTGGATGCTATTCTACAAGCACAGCTGTATTATACACAACAAAAATACACCATCAAACATGTGGTAGCAAGTATTATAGGTGTCTTGATTCCTGAAGGTTTGGATACTGATCTTGAACTAGAATGGTTACAAAAGCAAGTAGATCGTTGGCGATTAGAGCAAAAAGAGTCTACTAAAACTAGCGATTCTTCGACTTCTAATACCAAAGAATCGGATAAGAAAGAAGAAGAAAAAGCCAAAACTGAAGCTGGACGCGCTCAAGATGATACGCCTCCACAGGATGATGACGAGGGGAGA
The DNA here is from genome assembly GCA_022448995.1 of Saprospiraceae bacterium. Lineage (GTDB taxonomy): Bacteria > Bacteroidota > Bacteroidia > Chitinophagales > Saprospiraceae > JAKVCT01. The sequence goes on along the minus strand of JAKVCT010000303.1, from coordinate 107 downwards.
GGTGGATTGAATCCCAAAGGCTTTTTTGATTTTGTGAAGAAGATTTTTGATTAGGTCGTTTTGTTGTAAACAACTGATAATAAATACATTCTTAATAGATACTTATC
>JAKVCT010000302.1 GCA_022448995.1 Saprospiraceae bacterium | reverse complement strand
AAAATATAAATTTATTTATTTTACATTGTACTTATCTACTTAGAATAAGTAAATTAGCCTTTTTGTAGATAGGTTTACTTCGCAGAGCACTTCGTGGTTCAGTATTAAGCATATTTCTTCTCTCACCTTTTGCCATTGCTGCAAAAGGTGACCAAAAGATCTAGGACTCATTTATTTTATAATTGGTCACTTGTTAATTCTTGAGAATTAACAAATAGCTCAATTCAAATTACTCCGTAATTTTCAAAGCTATGACCAATTTGGGAACGTCAGACAACCCCGAAGGGCTCAACGAAGTTAATTCCGAAGGAATCAGCGAAGCTAACAATAGTCCTCATTGACTGCTACTTCTAACCCCGAAGGGCTCTCCAAACTCACTTTAATCCAAAGAGCTTGTACTTAACAGACAGGCTTACAGGATATAAGTCATTCAACTTTAATACTTTACATTATTCGGACAGACGAAGCAGTTAAAAGTTAAAAAGCTTTGTTTTTTACTAATTGGTAATCAGTGATTTATGAAATTGCAGATTAAAGGCAATAAAACCATTACATCATGATTATCAATTAGTTGCAAACCACAAAGTGCTCAGCAAAGCTAAACCTTCACAGACTATAGATAAGTTGTTTAAGCATGAAATCTAATTCTTAAACAACTTCAAAATCAACTTTTAGCTTTTAGATAGCTCATTTCAGTTGGATAGAACTTTAGTTTAGCACTAGATCTAATAGCTAAATAAATTCCCCAAGTGCACCTGCACGATCTACCACAATACGACCACGATCATTGCGTGTCAGAGTACAGGCCTCAATTTCAGGAGCATGCTCAAAGAATAAAATCGTTTGCTCATCCACAAACTTAGGCAACCAATGTTCCTTCTCTGCCAATGTATTCAAGGGACGAGTATCATAGCCCATAATGTAAGGCATACCCACATGACTAGGTGAAGGCAACAGATCAGCACAATAGACAAGGGTTTTATCACCAATAGTCAGTTTAGGAAGCATCATGGCTTCAGTATGTCCATAGACAAAAATGATTTCGAAATTTGGCAGCCAAGCCAAAGGCTGATCAAAAGGTTGTGCATCCAAAACCTGCAAAACACCTTCTTTTTGTAGTGGAACAAAATTCTCTCTCAAGAAAGAAGCACGCTCGCGTTTATTGGGGTCATAAGCCCAATTGTAATGTTGGCGATTAGTCCAATATTGAGCATTAGGGAAAGCAGGTTCTAGCTGCTCATTGGCAGTTTTAATTACTGCACCACCCACATGATCAAAGTGCAAATGTGTCAAGAAAACGTCGGTAATATCTTCAGGTTTCAAGCCTTTTTGAGCCAAAGATTGATTCAAACTATCTGAACCATGCAAGAAATAATGCGAGAAAAACTTCTCACTCTGTTTATTCCCAATTCCTGTATCAATCAAGATCTTACGATCGTCCATTTCTACCAAAAGGCAACGCATTGCCCAAGTACACATATTATTTTCATCAGGTTTTTCCAATTTTTGCCAAATGGATTTAGGTACCACACCAAACATAGCACCACCATCTAGTTTGAATAAACCTGTGTTGATTACGCTGATTTTCATAGTTTTAAGCTTTAGGGTCTATTGTAAGTTTGTGCTAAGGAATTAAAATCCAATTGTTTTACCAGGAGCTTTCATCTCTTTTGTAAGTGCAGCCATACGAAGCGCAGTTACTGCAGCTTCTACACCTTTATTTCCATGTACACCACCAGCACGATCCTCCGCTTGTTGCTTATCATTTGGAGTTAATACACCAAAGATACAAGGCTTACCCGTAGCAATAGAGATATTCTGCAAAGCATTGGCTACAGACATATTGATATACTCATTGTGGCTAGTTTCGCCCTTGATTACACAACCAATACAAACAATAGCATCCAGTTTTTTGCTCTGTTGTAATAGACGCGCACCTGCTGGTAATTCGAATGTACCAGGTACCTGAATCGTATGAATATTATCCTCCTGTGCTTCGTGTTTTAGCAAGGTATCATAGCAACCTTCATATAATTTGTGTGTAATTGCATCATTCCAGTTAGATACTACAATCCCAAACCTCAATTCTTTTGCAGAAGGAATCGTAGACTCATCATAAGCAGATAAATTTTTATCAGCAGAACTCATATATCAAATAAATTTTAATTTTTAAAAACTAAATTGTGATCCAAAACTAGTGAATAAACACAAGACAATCGCATTATGTTTGATTTTATGTATTCTCATGAGACAGATATTCTAACAAAGATTGATTTTTTAGGGTAGCTTGAATCCATTTTACAATATCAAATGTGACAATTCTCAAGGCATTTTGTTGCTTTCTCTTTTCAAGTTGCTTCTGAGCAAATGCTAGAAATCGTTCTGAGCGTTTGTGTTCATTGACCAAAGTAGAAATATCCAAGAACTCTTTTAAATCCAAAAAATTATCCTCTGCTAAATGAATATATCTAGAGCGTTTTAGATTTTTCTTTTTGTACAATAAAATTTCAAAATGTCCCAGATCATATAAATAAATGTACTCAAAGAATAAGCAGTTATAATACAACGAGGAGTCTTTCTTAGCATCTGAATCTGCCAAGAAATCTTGTAGTAAATCAATAAACATTGGATTTTGATAGATGTAGGCTAGTAGCATAATTAAATGCTTGATATAGAAAAAATGCGTCTGCCCCATAGGTTGGGTTTTATGCTCTAATAACACTAAACTTTTTTCTAAAAGCGAGTTGATTTCATCTCTTATGTCTAATTGAGGATAATTAATATGATACAATAACTCCTGTTGTAAGATACGAATTTGTGTATAAAACGAATCTTTCAATTTAGCAGAACTAGATAAAATTTTGACCTCTTGAATCCATTTCAAAGCTTGCTCTGGAGCATCATATTTCAGTGCATAAAAAATAGCATTGCTATAATGATTAATTTTATCATCAGTGTATTGGTTTGGGATTTTAAGCATTCTAGCTGAAATGTTGAGTACATTTTCCTTGTCTTGGATACTATTGAAATATATGCGCTTCATCCATAGATTTGCATCCAAACTCTTGTTGTATTTAGGAATATCAGGGAGATTTTGATAAACAGGTTCTATAAATTTATGTAAGCTTTTTCGGTCATTCATGTAACGATTAAAAAAATCAACCTCTGCACGTAAAATCTTATGCTCAAGGAATTCGTATTCTTTGGCTAAGCATGCCCACCAAGTATCTTGTAGGGTCTTAAATTTTTCTGGGTTTAGATCTATCTTGTGTAGACCACTATTGCGGATAAAGAGTTCTTCTAATTCTAAATTGAGAAGATTGATACCTGAGAACGAACTTAATTTCTCTAGTTGAAGTTTATTTGTTTCTAGTTTTTGAAAAGCCTCTCTTCTCAAACCTAATATTTTTTGCAATAAATAGGCTTGCTTAAGTTGTTCTAATGCTTGCAAAGCAGGATACTGATTATGATGTAAGCTCAATATTTGTAGGATAAGATCTGACAAAGTTTTCTTTGTTTTTGTCCAATGACTTGCCCATTTAGCCTTTTTGAATTTCTCCTTTAACTGCTCTTCATCTAGTTTGGGATACTTTTTTAGTGCTTCAAATAACTTTAAAACGCTACTGTTTTTTTGAGATAAGGTAGGTAAAACCTTTGTGATTACTTTTTTTTGACCAATGTCTAGAGTTTCCCAAAGTTTCCAAAGAAAAGTCATGTAATTTGTTGATATTTAGGTGGTTGTAAGAGGTGTTTTCCTTTTATAGTTTACTGTTTTGCTAAAAAGTGGTTTGTCTTTGTTGATAGTAGAATTTAACTTCGTAGCAATTAATTATACGAATTTAAATTAATTATTTGACTAGCCCGATTAAGATCTAGAATAATTACAGAGATCTAAGAACTTTATGGACGATAGAAAATATAAAACAGTGAAACTTCAATTACTCTCCATTTTAATAATGCTTTTTACGATAGGAGTTACAAACGCTCAGTATGAGTTGGGATCTACTAAAGAAAGTATCAAGGTATTTTATGCAGATCCGGAATATGCAGATGTATATGATATAATTGATTCTAACAATATTCTTATCGTGAATTATAAGGATAGTGTCGAAGTTTTCTCTAGCACCTTTTTTTACTTTGATACTACTCAGACAATATACTATGATTTGGATGGGGTAAAACAGGTAGATCAATATACATCCTGTGATTCTATTCAGGAAATTTATTATTGTAATTGTAATTGTAGTGACTGTCCCTGTTATGAATGTACCAAACAAATAGCGGAGGAAGTCTTGTATACTAAAGGTTATGGCTGGAGAGAATATGATCAAGATACTTATATCGCGTACAAACCACAGGCTTTTGGTGTTTTTTCTCCAACAGAAAAAAACGTTTCTCTAAGACACCTTAAGATTGAATATCAGCCCAATGACGAAGTTTGTATTCTGCTAAAAAGTGTTTTATTCGAAATGTCCATGCAAGAATGGAAAAAATTCAAAAAACTGAGAAATATTGACCTAATTAAACAAACAGTTCAGCAATACTTAGTTAAGTAGTTGTTTTTTTAAGTGTTTGATTATTAAGGTATAGTGTTCTTTGTGAGCAATTGGATTTTTAATAATTCATTCAATAATGGTTATTGCTAAAACATTAATATCCTTATTTATGTACAGAACAAGAATCAAAATAAGGTGATAAAATATCATGCTTAAACATAAAAACATATTAACCAGATTCAGTTAAGAAGTTAACTACTTAATCAGTAGGGCAATAGCATTTAAAATTAAACACATCGTATTACTAGTTAACTGATATTATAAATTACTAAACCCTAAATGATGAAATCTATTTACAGTTTATTCGCTATCACAATCATTTATGCATTTTGCACTTCTTGTGCAACTACTCAAGGGAGCTCTAATTCGAGTACTGTGTCAACAGCTGCCCTAACTACAGCAAGTACCCTAGTGACAGGTGGAGCAGGCGCAGGTTATTATCTATTCAGAAAAAATAGGCGAGGCTATGGAGAGCTAAATGCCAAAAAGGTTAAGAATATTAAATTATTATATGATCAGAATACCAAGTTTATTAGTGGTGAAGCAGTGCCGATTGGTGTGGAAGCTTGGCTAAATACTACAGGGACAAAAATTGCGAATACTAAAGGCTATGCTGAAGGTGATCTAGATTGGGATAAGTATAAAGTAGAAGTTTCTGGAGGTACCTTTATTAATGGCAAAATTCATATCCATGAAGATGTAACCAAAATTCCAAATAACACGGTAGAAGTAAAAGTATCTTTGGTAGAACGTCCTGAACTGCAAAGCTCTGCGAGTTTTAAGTTAAGTTCAATCGCTTCCTTTGTATTGAAACATAATGTAGAAAACGGAGAAGGTTTGGCACCTAATATTAAATTTAAAATTGGGATTAAAGCATCTTTGGAAGATGGTACTACTACACTAACCAAAGGATTTTTAGGTGGACAGAAAGGCTGGGAATCTTATGATGTAACCGTTAAAGGTGGTGAATTCAATAAGGGTACAATTACGATAGGTTATCCAAAAGATAATAAAGTCTATGTAACTGCTCAATTGAAAAATAAACCTGAACTAAAGAAGGAGTTTGAATTAAAATTGGATTACAAAATCCAATGTACGGCTAATTTCGCAGGTAGATATGGAGAGCATGGTCAGAATGGAAAGCGTGGGCGTGATGGTCGAAAAGGTGCTAATTATTCTAAAACTGGGGGCAATGGTGGACATGGAACCAATGGTACAGATGGAGAAGATGGCGGACGAGGTGGTGATGGTGGTGATGGTCAAAATGTAGTAGCTTATGTAAGAGCAGATAGAGATGATGCGCTGAATAT
>JAKVCT010000301.1 GCA_022448995.1 Saprospiraceae bacterium | reverse complement strand
GCAGAATACGGCAATGCCTTTTCTGGGGTTTTTGATATGCGTTTCCGCAAGGGTAATCTAAATAGCAGAGAATATACTTTTCGTGCAGGTTTAATTGGTTTAGATTTTTCTGCAGAAGGGCCTTTTAAAAAAGGGAAAAGCTCTTATTTAGTGAATTTTCGTTATTCTACTTTAGGTATTCTGAATGCCTTTGGGCTATATGTTGTGCGTGATAACGTACAGAACAACTTCTGGGATTTATCTTTCAATACATATTTCTCTTCCAAGGACGGTAAAACCAAAACTACCTTCTTTGGAGTAGCTGGGTATAGTAACGAACAATGGTATGTCAAGGATAGTGCAGATTGGGTAACTTCTTGGGACTATGTTCGCAATTACAATATCACTAATATGGGGGCTACAGGAGTAACAATCACAAGATTATTAGATGATAAATCCTTCCTGAAAGTAGTTGTAGGTGGAACAGCCAATCAGATTATTGATTTGCAAGATGATGCTTCTATGGATTCGATTCGTATAGAGACTACGGATTTGATTAATGCTAGAGCTACAGCAAATATTATGTATAGTCGCAAGCTAAATAAACAGCTTCGTCTAAAAGCAGGATTAATTGCACATGCTATTTTTTATAAGTTAGACTATGCATTGTGGATTAATGAAGCAATCGGTAATCATACTTTTTTGGATAATAATGGGGTAACCTTTCAAACACAACATTATCTACAGGCTAACTATAGACCTAGCGAAAAAATTACATTAAATTTTGGCTTTCATTCTATGTTTTATGGAATGAACAACGATTTTACAGCTGGCCCTCGCTTTGCTTTTAAGTACCAAGCTACGCCCAAGACTTCTATCACGGCTGCTTATGGCTTACACAATCGTGTATTACCTGTCGGAACACATCTAATTGCTGTTAGAGACAGTGCAGGAAGTATACATCAGCCCAATTTAGACCTAAAAGCGACGACTGCTCATCATGCAATTTTAGGATTCGAGCAGTTATTTGGAGAGTCTCTGCGTTTTCAGATTGAGTTTTATTATCAACATTTGTTTAATGTACCAGTCAATGCAGATACGAATGCTATATTTGAGACGTCTACTTATTATTATTATAATATGAGAGATCACTATGGAACAACTCGCATGGTGAATGATGGTGAAGGACGTAACTTTGGGGCAGATATTACTCTAGAAAAATTCTTTGGTAAAAATTTCTTTGTTTTATTCTCTGGATCTTTGTTTAGTGCTATGTACAAAACAAGCTTAAGCCCAACTTGGAGAAGATCAAGAATGGATAGTCGCTGGGTGACTAGTTTTATGGCAACTTATGAGATCCCTATCAAGAAAGGTAAAGGGGGCATTTTTCAAGTTGGGGTAAAAAGCTTCTTGAATGGTGGCTTGCGTTATACTCCTGCGCTAGAGGCCGAATCCCTAGCAGCAGGCTTCTTTATTGAAGATACAGATCGAGCTTTTGAAGGAGAATTTGGGACTTACTTCCGTTTGGATACCCGTTTAGCTTATCGCAAAAGTGCAAAGCGCTTTTCTTACACAATTGCCATTGATTTACAAAATGCCACTAATCAACAAAATATTCAGGTTTTTCAGTATGATCGACAAACAGGTCGTTTGGATCCAACCTATCATGCAGGAATTCTACCTGTATTGAGCTTCCAAATGGATTTTAAGTAACTAAGATGATCCAACTGTTTTCGTCTATTTATAAGTATTTTTGAGGCAGGAATTATCTCCGAAAGCAACAAAAGATATATGCGAGAACAGTTGATCAATTACTTAATGCGCCGATTTTTGTACCTTTGCAGGTAGACAGTGTATAAAACTGAAAAAAATGAGGGAAATAGGCATACAACTTTATAGACTAATTCTTTACAAAATGGAGTTGATTGAGCCTATTCCAAGCAGTATTATCAGTGAGAAAAATAAAATTTAATTTGAAAAAAGCTATTTATCAATTATTGCATGAAGACGATGCAGTGGTGATTGTGAATAAATCACCTGGTGTATTGACCATACCAGATCGTTTTAGTCCAGAAAAAATCAATTTATATAATATTCTAAAAGAAAAGTATGGAGAGATTTATGTAGTACATCGCTTGGATAAAGAAACTAGTGGTGTAATTTGTTTTGCGAAAACAGCTAAAGTACATAAACAACTCAATAGACAATTCGAAAAACGAAACATACAGAAAAAATATCATGCCTTTGTGGAAGGGAATTTGTATGATCAGGAAGGAGAAATTGATGCGGCTATCGCTCCTCACAGTACAATTGGTGGTAAGATGGTGATTGCGAAAAGAGGAAAAAAATCAGTATCACGGTACAAGGTATTAGAAGAGTTTAAACAATTCTCATTTGTAGAGGTCGATTTAGTAACAGGTCGTACTCATCAAGCGCGCATTCATATGTCTCATTTGGGACACCCATTGATCGTGGATCGAATGTATGGAACCAAGGGGCAGTTATTTTTATCGCAGATTAAGAAGAAACGTTTCAATATGAAGAAATTTGAAACAGAAAGGCCTATCTTGACAAGAGTACCTTTGCATGCTGCAGAATTGAGCTTTATACATCCTCAGACACAAGAGCGATTAACCTGCAAGGGAGAGATGCCTAAAGATTTGAGAGCTTTATTGAATCAGCTTAGAAAATGGGGGAAATAAGTAGTTGAAAATATAAACCATTTTGATAAAGATCTGTTCGTACTTCCATTGTAACCATAGTATATCTTTTAGGATATACTTATTGTATTTTTTTAAATATAAAACTATATACAATAGATTATGATTATTAAAGCGCAATTATTATGTTTGTTCCTCTTGGGAGCTCTGAACTGGAATATTTCGAAGCAGGAATTTTACGAAGTCTTTGGAGCAGAATCTTTGACAAGGATAGAACAAATGATTCAAAAGTTAGAAAATGAAACTTCTAATACTTCTCTAAAACAAGCCTACACAGGTGCACTTTTCATGAAGCGTGCAGGTGTAGTTAAGTCTTTAGGAGAAAAAATGAGTTCCTTCAAGAAGGGAAAACTCATGTTAGAAGCTGAAATAACAAAGTATCCTCAGAATGTAGAATACTGTTTTTTACGTTTATCTATTCAGGAAAACGCCCCCAGAATTTTAGCATATTACAAAGATGTAGACAAGGATAAGCAAGTGATCATCAAAGCATACGATCGTTTGGACAAAGATCTTAAAAAGATTATATCAGATTATGCTAAAACGTCTAATGTTCTAAAAAGTAGCGACTTATAATACCGAAATTACAACCAACTATCAACTATTATTAGAGTATACAAGCAGTTAAAATTATTCGTAATACACTCTACCATATAATAAGGAACTCTCTAGGACTGATATGTCCACTTAACTAACCCCAAGATACTTTCTTAACTTTAGTCTAACGGTCTTAAGAGCATTTGTAGGCTCTGAAAAATCGTGAACCATCAGAACAATTTTGAGTTGGTGAATTGTTTTTGACAGACATCTTGCTCAAGGCAACTCCTAGGAAGGAATTTGCTTTGGAAAGAAAAGCGGATCTAGAAAACAATTTTAGGAGCAGCTAAAGGCATTATAGCATGTCTAAAATTAGTACATTTGTTACAAAAGAAAGTTTAGTCTAAGGCTGTTCCGTATTTTTTTGTGTAAAAAAACCAAGGGTTAATGATCGACACACGTATTCGAATTACTGATATTCGTAAGCGGTATCCCAAAGCGTATAGAGAAAGCCTGTGTGGCTTGGGTTTTGAGATACAAACAGGAGAAAAGTTTGGTATTTTGGGACCGAATGGAGCGGGAAAAACTACCTTAATCTCTATTCTCTGTGGCATTTTGCAGCCAAGCTCAGGAGGGGTACAATATTTAGACCGAGGGGTTCCTGTCCAATTCAGAGAGATCCGTAAAGAATTAGGATTTGTACCACAGGATTACGCTTATTTCGAGGAATTGACTCCAGTTCAGAATTTAGAATATTTTGGAGCACTTTATAATCTGAATAAAAAGGAAATCCGTAAAAATACGGAATATCTACTCGAGGTATTAAATCTTTCTAATGTAGCACGAAAGCCTGTTCATACATTTTCAGGGGGGATGAAACGAAGAGTAAATTTAGCTATCGGTATTATACACCAACCTACAATTCTGTTCTTGGATGAACCTACAGTAGGGATTGATGTACAAAGCAAACTGGCTATTATTCGTTTCTTGAACGAGCTCAATACTTCAGGAACAACTATTATTTACACTTCTCACCATTTATCAGAAGCAGAGCAATTTTGCGATCGCATTGTCTTGGTAGATCAAGGTAAAAAAATTGCGATGGGACCAACCAAAGCTTTGTTACAACAACATAAATTAAAGGATTTGCAAGATCTATTCATCCAATTTACTGGGGAGGGGTACAGAGACTAATGTTTAAGTTTTGGATAGCATTCAAAAAAGAGATTAATATCTTGCTGAATGATCGTGTAGGTTTGGCTCTAATGTTTATTATGCCTTTACTCTTAGTGGTTTTGATTACTATTATCCAAGATAGTAGTTTCAAAATGGTTAATGAGCACAAGGTATCAATACTAGTTGTCAACCAAGATGAAGGAAAACAAGGTGGGCAGTTGATTTCTAAAATGGAAGACACAGGCTTTTTTAAGTTAGAACAATTGAAAGATGTTTCACCGGAAAGCTTGAAAAAGGAACTTCTGAAGCGCAAAAGAACAGTTGCTCTACTTATACCCAATACCTTTACGGATGAACTAACTCAAAAAGCGAATGCGCTTAGTCAAAGTATGGTACAAGAACTGGGCATGGGGGAGGACTCTACCGAGCAATTGTTACCTCAGATTTCTGCCTTAGACTTTTATTATGATCCAGTTTTACCGGAAGCTTACACACGTTCGGTGGGGAATATGATTTATTCACTTTTAGCAACAGTAGAAAGTGAGTTGATGATTGATCAGGTTTATGTACAAATGGGAATGGCAGAATCTTCTAGCAATTTGAAAGAACAGATGTTTGAACAACGTCTTGAACTTAATTCCCAACCCATAACTCGAAACAAAGCGTTAAATCCTAATCCCACTCAACACAATGTACCGGCGTGGACAATTTTCGCTATGTTTTTTATGGTTAATTCTTTGGGTAATTCTATCATCAAGGAACGAACTAATGGGAGTTTTATTCGCCTGAAAACAATGCCTACAAGTTTCTTTTTAGTCTTGAGTACCAAGATTTTAGTCTATTTATTGGCGGCGATGTTACAGGTAGTTATCGTTTTTTCCATTGGTGTCTTTGTATTTCCTTATCTCGATTTACCACAACTTGTTTTACCTACAGATTGGTTTGCTTTCTTTCTTGTTGTCTTCTTTACAGGATTAGCTGCAGTGAGTTATGCTTTGATGATTGGAACAACGGCCAAAACGCAAGAGCAAGCCAATGGTTTTGGAGCAGTTTCTATTGTGATTTTAGCTGCAATTGGTGGAATTTGGGTACCTACTTTTATGATGCCTGAATACCTACAGATTTTGAGTAATGTATCTCCATTGCGTTGGTGTTTGGAAGGTTTTTATGTCTTATTTTTGAGAGGATGTGACTGGGCAGAATTACAGAATGTACTGGTTTATTTAACGGTATTTATCGGAATCTGTTTCTTTGTAAGTTATTGGAAATTACGCATGCAAAAAATTATTTAAGGGAGGTTCATTATTAGCCAAATAACTAGATAATCAATAATCTATAGATGTTTATAGAAAAGAAATTACCCCGTTTTTGACCATAAAGTACAAAAAACGGGGTAATTTCTTTTTTTGAATTCAGTGTTTTACCCGAAAAAAGTCAGGTCAAGCCAAAAAATGGAGCTAA
>JAKVCT010000300.1 GCA_022448995.1 Saprospiraceae bacterium | reverse complement strand
TTCTATTTTCTTGGAAATTGTTCCACCTTCTAGATTGTATTTTTCATCTAAGATTGTCTCAATCATTCCACAATCAGAATTACCCAAGACCAAAATAAGCTTGATATCATTCTTTTGGCATGCAAACTCAATACTTTCAATAACTTCTTGATTTACCACATTAGCAGCAATTCGTATAGAAATGATTTCACCTATATCCATATCGAAAATTAATTCGGGACTTGTATGAGAATCTACACAAGACAAAATAACGGCCATTGGATGACGATCCTTAGAATCAATCACCCCCATACGCTGTACATAACGCTCTATATGTTCCCCCTTCATGAAACGATCATTTCCATTCTTGAGAATATCAATGATATCATTTGTCGTCATTTTTTCTAAGGCATCCTTATCCAGTACATTCACAAACTCAAAGTTATCCCCCAGCTCGTAATCCTCCCGAAGACCTAAAATACTCAATTGTATATTTTTCTCTACAGCAACAACTGTTTTGAATTCTTTAAGAATATCCAAAACATCACTATCAATATATTCACAGTCTTTTGCATCAATAATTACTTTAGCATTCTCCTCTAATGCCCAAAGTATATCCTTGATAGAAGCTTTATTCAAGAAAGAAACTTGATTAGGTAATTTCAATACCATTGTTTCACCTGTATTCATCTTTTCTCTCTTCATGACAAATGGACTTCTATAATTACTCTTCAAGATAAAGAAGATACTTACACACAAACCAATCAATACTCCAGTTAATAAATCTGTGAATACAATCGCTAAGATGGTCACTACAAATGGAATAAATTGATCCATTCCCTTCTTATACATTTCCTGAAACAAAGAAATTCTTGCTAGTTTATATCCAATCAACAATAAAATAGCTGCCAAAGATGCATTAGGAATCATTCCTAATATTGGTGCAAAAAGAAGTACACTAATTACCAATAAAAATCCATGTATAATCGCTGACATTTTAGTAGCTGCACCAGAATCAATATTTGCAGAACTACGAACAATTACGGAAGTCAAAGGCAAACCACCAATCAATCCACTAATCATGTTTCCTGTTCCTTGCGCTAATAATTCACGGTTAGGAGAAGCTTGACGTTTCTGAGGATCAATATTCTCAACAGCCTCCAAATTGAGTAGGGTTTCCAAAGAAGCAACTAAAGCAATGGTAATTGCTGCAATCCAAACATCAGGATTTCCTATACTTCCAAAATCAGGGAATGTAAGCAAATCCACCGGTGACTTAAATTCTGGAAGCTTAACTAAGTGATCCTTAGTAATGAATAAGTCAGGTGCATAACTTTCATACAACATATTAACTAATACACCTAATATTACTACAAATAAAGAAGCTGGAAAGAATCGGAATTTCTGTAAAGGTGTCTTTTTCCAAACAATCATAATAATCATGGAACTTGCACATAGTAGAAATGCTCCCCAAGACATCTCAGAAAAAATATTGGATAATTGTGTAAAGGTGTTTTCACCGTTCATTTGCTGAAAAGATAAGTCACCAAATGCATCTTTATCTATCCCAAAAGCATGTGGGATTTGTTTCAGAATGAGAATAACCCCAATAGCCGCCAATAAACCTTTGATTACATTAGAAGGAATATAATTGGCTATGATTCCTCCTTTGGCAAGACCAATAATTAACTGGATTATTCCTGATAAAAATACTGCTAGCAAGAAAACATCAAATGAATCGATTCCTCCTAGAGTAGCAATAGCAGCTAATACAACTGCTGCTAAACCTGCAGCGGGTCCACTAACACTTACATGCGAACCACTTAGGATTCCTACTACAATCCCCCCAACAATACCTGCAATAACTCCTGAAATAGGTGGCGCACCACTGGCTAAAGCAATTCCTAAACACAAAGGTAGGGCTACTAGAAAGACAACAATACTAGATGGTATGTCACTCTTTAGATTGGCTGCTAATGATTTTTTCATTTATATATAGTTTATTAATATTTTAAGGCTATTGAAGGATTTAGAAAGATGAGTCTTCCAATACTAACTCATAATCTAATCATTCAATGCATATGTAAATAATTATTTGCCAAAAAGGGATGAAACGGACAGACTCTCAATTGGAAGCTTAAACTTGATTAGAGGTGGATTAAGAGCATGTCTAAATTTATACTCATATTAATAGTAAGTAGATGGACATAATTAGTTATAGAATAACCCCGAAGGGTTCAACGAAATAATTGTGACTATCTACTTATATACTAATTCTTCTTTCTAAACGAAGAATAGCTTTATCTGTCAGAAATAAACAAGGCCTAAGAAATTACATTATAGGTAGTGAACCTTTGAATATATGTAAGTTATTTTCTAAATACAATGTTTACTTCTCCCTTAAATATACTAAACTTTTTATTAGACTAGCTTCTTTTTTATAAAAAATAGTTTTGCTATCAAAAACAATTGTTATTTACTCAATAAATAGAATAATGTTTCATTAAGTACGCTGTAAAACTTTGATGTTGTTTAAGAATTTCTGTTATTAATAGTTGTTTAAAATCAAATTCACAATAAAAAAATGAACCTAAACTAATCTAGGTTCATTTTCCAAAATTGTTTTTATCTCGATTTTTTTACAAAAAAAAAGGTTTAATTAAGAAATGCAAAAACTTTTAGATATCTGACACATGCTTATCTCCCTTTCAAAACATCTTTTGCCTTAGCTCCTCCACCCGCGCGAATCCATGGAGGAATAGTATGTCCTGAACTACCAACATAAGACACCTCTCCATTTTCACTGACCCCAAATTCCCAGTTATGTGCTTTTTGGCATTGACTAACACAATTCCCAAAACGTACACTGTAGATAACCTCCCATCCATCCTTAGTTCGTTGAATAGTAATATCATTGCCATCCCCGTAAGGCAAAACTTCCTCGATAGCCCCTACACCTATTTCTGTAAAAAATTGCATAGAAAGCGCAGGAATATTAATGGGTGAGCGTGCTTGTAAAACTAAACCTATACGTTCCTCATCAAGATAAACCATTTTGCTCAACGCCAAATTATTTTTACGAATTGCATTATTGATATGTGGACTTCCCGTACTATCGCGGCGCTGAATCAATGGCTGTAACCATTCTGCATCCGGTTCTGCAATTAGAATTAAATTTTCAACATTAGGGACTGGAAAAGTTCGTACATTATACATCTCAGCTATCGAATCTATTGCAGAAAAGTCACTCACACGAACAGCAATCAAAGCATTGTACACTCCCTGTACAAGTTCTTCTGGCACATCAACCGTTTGTTGTGATAAGCGTTGCTCCTTATTTAGAAGCCGAATTGCTAAGCGAGTTGCATCGCGTTTATAAACTTGTTTTAGATACTCTGGCAGTTGGTTATCATTTACAAAAAAATTGGGAATACAATCCATTACAGATTTACATTTTTTCCGCTTTTGTGCTTCTGCGGTTGGCCCCCAAGCCAACAACAAGGCTAAGAGTAAATAGAGTGTTTTGGGGAAAATTCTTTTTTTCATAGGTTTATTGTTAAAGATTAAAAAGTGTCTTTTCAAAAATTGATAATCAATAATTCACAAGAATTAGCCTGTTATAACAATCAATATTCTATGCTAAAACACGGATCCTTATTCATTTTTTTGTAAGAAGTCCAAAGGGGGCTGCGAAGCAAAAATTAGCAAATCAATAAACTATCATTTTTTTTCATACTAGAACTTTATTTAGTTCTCAGCAATAATTAATACCCAATATTCCTAAAGGTTATCACCTCTATCCTCTTCCTTGAAAAACATAAGGTCTTTTTATCTGTTATTATTTTCAATTTAGTATGAGGTTTCATTTTTTTTTGAAAAAAGAAAATTAAGTGTATATTTGAAATATGGAATTAGAGGAAGCAAAACAAAAATTTATACAAGCTTGGGGTACCTTTGGCTCAAATTGGGGTATTAATAGAACGATGGCACAAGTACACGCGTTACTGCTCATCTCGTCTGAGCCATTATGTGCAGACGATATCATGGCAACCCTAAAAATATCTAGGGGCAATGCTAACATGAATATTCGAGCATTAATTGACTGGGGATTGGTCTACAAAGAACTAAAACCTGGAGAACGTAGAGAATATTTTATTGGAGAAAAAGACATGTGGAAAGTAGTACGTCAAATCATTGTACATCGTAAGAAAAAGGAATTAGAACCGGTTCTAAAAATACTGGAGGAACTCAAAGATATAGAAGGAAAAGAAGAAGAGAATGAAGAGTTTGTTAAGGTTATCAAGGATATACAACTCTTTTCAGAAAAAGCAGATCGTGTTCTAGATAAATTTATCCGTTCAGATTCAAGCTGGCTAATGAACGCTTTCTTGAAGATGATTTAGCCTAAGCCAAAAGTACATATTTCAGAAGCATAAGTAAGTCAACCTTATCTTGTATTATAATCAACCTAAATTAATACTTCTTTGATTTAGCCCTGAAGGGCTTAACGAAATTCATTCTTGTAATTTTCATCAAAGTTAGACGTAAACTAGTCGATTAATTTTAGATATCATCTAAGTAGTTGTTAACTACTTGACTACACTTCTATATCATAGAAGTGCATGACCGTATATACCCCTTTCATTTTAAGATCATATTGGAATTCTGAAACCAAATTACTTACCAAAATCAAAAATAAAGACTTATGAAACGTACCCTGCTTCTTTGTTTGGTAGCAAGCCTTCTATGGGCTTGTGGCGGAGATAAACCCAAAAAGAATAAAAATACTTCTCCGATGGATCCTCCTGTTATTACAAATAATGATGAGGAAGAACCCAAAATTGTACTCACGACGGAACAACAACTACAAGTAGATGTAAATCAGAAAATAGAAGAAGAACTCGCTTCTAAAAAGCGTGTAGACAAATTGATCTGCGGATTTGAGTTTGGCATGAATGTCAAAGCCATGAAACGTCACGCTGATAAGATGATCAACAGGGGGAATATGCGCAAGATCAATAAGAAAATCTCCAAGACTAAAACTAAACGTATTTACTTGTACAAAATGCCTTTTGGAGACAAAAAAAATAGAAAGACCATTGATACAGATCTTGATACAGAGTTAAAGTCCGGAGCCATTACTAAAGTAATGGGTACTATGCGCACTCCTAGAGGTCAGTCTACAGAAAACACCTTGCAACAGACCAAAGATTTGTTCACAGAATGGTATGGTGCTCCAGCTTTTGAGTTGCCCAATATGAATAATTGTGCACGTTATATTTGGATTAACGGTAATCGCCATATTGATTTACACTGTGAACTACAAGGTGTAGTCTTTACCTATTCCGATTTGACAGATGAGTTGCCATCAGAGTTTGCTCCCATGCCCAAAAATGGGGATGAAGATAATAATGGAGAAAATCAAATTGATGTTTCAGATACTGATCATAGATTAAAATAGGGACTTTAGCTAAGCAGGTTCATTCGGGGCTGATTATTAAAATGCGCTGCTGCAATTTGATGTTTTTTATACCACTGCAAAATCAAAAACAGAGCTCCAACAGGGCTCAACGTAGTTTACGCCTTCACTATAGATACAAAATATCTGTCTATAGCGCAGACCGTTAGCTCTGCGCCAATAAAATATTCAGCTTCATTATGGTGCATTGATATTTTTATGACGGCGCATTAAAATACGCCGCTACAATTTGATGTTTTTTATACCACTGCAAAATCAAAAACAGAGCTCCAGCAGGGCTCAACGTAGTTTACGCCTTCGCTATAGATACAAAATATCTGTCTATAGCGCAGACCGTTAGCTCTGCACCAATAAAATATTCAGCTTCATTATGGTGCATTGATATTTTTATGACGGCGCATTAAAATACGCCGCTACAATTTGA
>JAKVCT010000030.1 GCA_022448995.1 Saprospiraceae bacterium | reverse complement strand
TCACAGACTCTTTTCCACTATATTTTGCCTTCTTAGCAATTTCTGTTGGGGTGGCTTCTTTCCTCAATAGCCAATTGGTATTGAAATATGGCACTATCCGAATGGTCAAGTTTTGTATTATCAATTTAGTAGCAATTTCTGCTTTATCTTGGATTATCTTGTATAATTTGGAGCTTAAAATTCCATTATGGGGAACCATGACTTATCTAATTATTACCTTATTTTGGATTGGCTTTCTGTTTAGCAACCTCAATAGTTTAGCTATGGAACCCCTCGGTCATATTGCAGGAACAGGTTCTGCTATTGTTGGTGCTGTTTCTACCCTTTTGGGGGTAGCCATTGGAACAGCTATTAGCTTGCAATATGATGGTTCCTTAGTCCCCCTAGCAATGGGCTTTTCTATATTTGGAACGATTAGTTTAGCAATGATTTTTTGGGTAGAACGCACAAAGAGAAACCTAAATAAAGGAGTTTAAGATTATACCTAATAAATATAATTGAGGCTTGCTTATTTGACTTTTATTAAGTAAATTGGCTAACTTATCATTGAATTACTTTATTCATCAATTATTTTCAAAAATGTATAAAACCAAGATCAAACCCGAAGAACTTTCTTCCATGACCTATAAGGATTATGCAACCTTATTAAAAAAAGAAGTAAAAAAAGCACAACGTTTTCAGCATGTTGATGTCATTGTCTTATCTGATTTTAAGTTTAGCTGCGAAACAGTAGCCTCCCTAATGATATTAGGTAAGTTTGGTGGTCCGATTGCCAAATGGTACAAAACCATCAAAAAAGAACGTAAAGTTGAAAAAGACTTTGCCAAAGGTTCTTGTTATTTCGAGCCTCAATCCGATGGGTCTACAACTCTACACATTGCCCTAAATGACGGAAAAGGAAAACCTACGAAAATGGTTAAGAATGGTAAAAAGCTATTCAAGCGTTTGGGTTTTGTTCCGAACATCTTCAAAGGTGAATTACCTACCGAATTATTAGAAAACAGCACAGCTACTCTCACAGATACCGAAATAGAAAGAACTGAGGAAGAAGCTGAAGAAAGTAATGAAGGAAAGGGAATTGGTATGGTTGCTAAACAGTATCAACAAGCTTTTAAACGATTGGCAAACCAAGTTGTACCTATGCTCAAAATGAAGGATCAAGCAGTTTGGGTAGATAAGCATTTGGATATTGCCAAGAAAGCTTACCTCATGTCTAAAAGCTTTGTAGATAAGTTTGAAGAATCTAGCGATAAAGCACAGGAGAAGTTTGCTCAGTTCAAAGCTAAAGTTCTAGAAAAACAGCCTATGCTTCAGAAAATCTTCGCTAAGGTGAAGAAACTCTTGACTGATAAAGCGCAAGTACATGGTTCGGATAAAAATATGGAAGCGGTTCTGAAAGATGTAGATAAAACAATTGAGGAATTGAATGCGAAGGCTCAAGAGGCCTTTAAGTTGATTGAAGAGATTAGAAAGGAAAAGAATTTATAAAGAGAACATTTAGATGAATAAAGAGTGTGTATTAGCCATCTACTCGACTGAAATAGATAGCTAATACACACAATACTAGTCCAAAAGATCTTATGACAAACAATAATTATTCTATCCAAGAAGATAAGGATACACTTATATTGACTTATAAAAACAAAACAAATATTAAATTAATTAGTCTTATTTGGGTTGTTGTCCTATTATCAATTTTTGCAGCTTTCATTTTTGGAATAGCGTATAGTGTAGGCTTAGCAAGCATAATTATTTGGGATGCTAGTCCTAAGAATATTTTAATACCTTCCATCTTATTAGTAATTGGAGCAATAGTAGCATACTGCTTCTTTAATAAAGAAGTTACATACACATTTATCAAGAAACTTCTTTTGATTTGGAATGAACTTCTTCTTTTCTTCCAAAGACAATTTTTCACATCCTATTATTGTTTGGTTCGTAAAAATGCAATTTCTCAACATAATACTAATACGAAAATACAAGATAAAAAATCGTTTAGTTTGGCTATAAACCAAATCAAATCCATCAATATTTATACGCCTGAAAGTTATGAACGATTTTATCAAATTCAATTTTTAACTGAAGTGGGTAACTATAGATTAGAACTTTTCTTCAAAGAATCTGAACTAGATGAATTGACAAACATCATCAAAAAAATCAAAGCCTACTTACATTAACTCTAATCTCGGGACTTTTACTTCATAGAGCCCTTCGGGGTTAAGTATTGGACAATCAAGCAAACCAAGCCACAATCGATCGGAATGGATTGCGCCCAAAAAACCAAAAAATAAGTGTACTCGAGATCATTGCATGTGCAAGAACTACCATCCAAAGTCGCCCCGTATATAAATAATAAAGCGCAAAAAGAGCACCACCAAAGGCTGAAGGAATAATCAACTGCAATTCACGTATATGTAAAAAACCAAAGGCTAGTCCAGTAAGTAAAGCTGCAAGGATTTTATTATGATTGCTCAAACTCAACATCTTGACAGCCAAATATCGCTGCGCTAAATAATGCTGGATAAATCCATAGTAGAGATAAGTGATGGTGATTATAATAGAGTCTAACACTGCGTCTACAGAGCAACGTCCACTGACACAGCCATAAGACCAAGCAGTAATATAAAAACTGAGAAACATGATTAGGAAGGCATAATCTATCCATCCCCAAGCTTCGACCTTTGGAGGCTTTAGCCCCAATTTGGGAGCACCTTTGTAGAGTAATAAACATAAAACTGTACAGACTACAAAGTCAGAATCTGCTGCTCTTGGGAAGAGCGAAAAATATAATACCACCAAGATCCCTAATAAGATCTCTGCAACTCCCCAAACTGTTAATTGTACTTTAGCGCTTTTCATGCCTGCAATATACAAAGATATATTGTGGCTATCACCTTTTTCAGGATTGTAGTTCCTGTTTTAACTCTAAGTTTTGGGTTATCCTTCATTAGGTAATAAGTAGGTGGACATAATTAAGATCTTTAATAATCTTTATAATCATCAGACTCCTCCTAATTTGAATTGTATAGTTCAAAAAAAGGGAGTTTTATTCGGAAAAGCCTGCATCCTAAAATTGGAGATTCTAAACAGTTGGAGATCCAAATAAATACAATGAATTCTATCTATCTAGTTATTCTTGGTTAGTCAACTTTTTTATCCATTAGTATTATATAAGCTTTTTTATAGGAACACCGCTTGATTTTTGACAAAATCCAAACTTCTAACATATTGTGAATTGGTGTACTATAAATAGGAAATTTTATTTTCTTGAGATGTGTTAACTTATTGAAGAAACATTGCCAGTCCGATGGTTTTAATAAAGAAGAATCTTTGCTTAACCAATTTAAGATACATTGATCTCTATCTTCAATAAAACTATATTTCTTCCATTTTCGTTTGATTGAACGAAGGCGACTATCCAATAATAACATGAGCCCTTGATCATGATAAATTAATAGCTGCATGAGTTGTGCTTCTTTTGCGAAATATAAAAAACGTTTAGGAAAGTTACTCGAGAGTTCTTCTAATAAATCTAAAGCTTGATCATATTGCTCATTAGCAAAGTAGATATAGCTGAAATAGTATCTAAATCTATACTTCAATTTTTCATCTATTTGATTATCCCATTTATTCAGCCGATTTTTTATCTCATCAATTATATTTAGACAGGCTTTGAACTCACCTTTTAGCAAACGATAAACCAATTGGTGGCGCTCATAAATACGAAAATGCATGACTTGGATATCTTTAGAGTATTCTGGAGGTTCAAAATTAGCGACTTTAGACAATGAATTCTGATACATATCAAGCATCTCTAGATGTTGATTTATAGTCATTAAATTATTTAAAATTGTCAAATAATTTTCAGGATATTCTTGGATTAGATATGGATTTCCTTCCATTAGCTCTAATGTTTCAGATCGATATTTTAAAGCATCTTCAAAAGATAAATTGACCTCACAAAAAGAAGCATGTATAGAAAGATGAGCAATTAATGATCTTAAATCTTTAGGAGGTTTTTTTTTGTCAAGAAAAGGATGATCCATTAGTTTTTTAAGATCAGCTTCGGCTCCAGATTTTTTGGCTAACAGGTTAGATAATGCAATAAAGAATAGTAAGTTTAAATCAGCAAAGGTATTGAAGTCATCTAGTTTTTGTAGGATTGTTTTGGCATCTTCTCTAAGAGGAGTTAATATTTCTTCTGGCTTTTGAGGTAAAATTTTTCTTGTGTTAATGGTTCTTTCCTGACGTAATAACTCAGGTATTAGCTCATATTTTTCTGTCGCAATAATTTGTTTTTTTGCTCGACTAAGAAAGGTCGCAGCTTGATGATAAAGTCCTCTTTTTATTAACACAAAACTTTGGTTCAACATTTTTATAATGGCTAAGTGCACAAATCGATCTTGATGATAGGCTTCTAAGCTATCCAATATTTTATGGTATAAATAATTGTTGATAACATGAAGCTGTTTTAGAATTTTTGGATTTTTTATTTTTTTGATAAACGATTCCTTATCATAACTAGGCTGGGTAACTATTAAATCGAAAATTTTAATGTAAGTAATATCCTTTTTTTTGAGTTTAGATGTATAAACTTTAAAATATCTTTTTTCTCCTTTAGACATCGACTGGATTAACTCAAACAACTCCTCTGTTTTTGCCATAAATGATTTTTAATGTGTTAGAAAACAAAGTAAATATACAATATTAAACCCTGATTTTCAACATTCTATAGTATTTAAGATTCCGTTTTTAGGTTTTTTTAATTCTACAAAAATACTATTTTTTTGATTGTAAGTTCTTATTGCTACATCTAATTTTGGTCATAGTTTATTTAAACATTATTAATCCCAATAAAGCAAAATATTAGTAAATGACCAAATTAGTAAAACATCAAAGAATATGGGCTGGGTTTTTACTTAGCCTTTTTTTCGTAGAGATATTTGCTCCAGCACAGCTCTGGGCAACAACAGGACCTACATCACCCGAATTCTCAGATTTTGAATCCGTTTCTACTAGTAATATGGTTAATCCTTTTACTGGAGACTTTACCTACAATTTACCTGTCCTCGAAATACCAGGACCTAATGGGGGAAGTTATGCAATGTCCTTATCCTATCATAGTGGGGCTAATATCACAGATGATCCTTCTTGGGTAGGTTATGGATGGACTTTAAACCCAGGAGCCATTACTAGAAACACCAAAGGATTTCCTGATGACTATGCTGAAGATGTTGTAACTTATTATAATAAAACAAAACCCAATTATACGATTGAGCTACAGCCCAAATTTAGTTTGGAAGCCTACAGTAGCGATCCTCTTAAAAAACAAGAATTAATTTACAGATACAATAGTTATCATGGTCACTCTATCTTATTACCTGAAATGGATTTAAGTGGAACAGTCAACATAAGCGATAAGATCCCTGTAGATGTTGGATTATCCTTTTATGATGGTGTCGGAAACATAGATATAGGTCACAAATATCTAAATATGAATGTTAATTCATCTTCTGGATTTTCTGCACAAGTTGGCGTAGCTAGTATCTTGAATGATGCTCGTGATGAATTTGGACTTTATTCAGGGCATAAGCTTGCAGATAAAGCGGTTGGTTATATGTTTAGAATGGCCAATACCTATGGGAATAGAGCTTTAAGTAGAGCTATCTCAGGCCATCTTAATTTTAAGTCTCCTTATTTAAGTAAGCATAAAGGATTTACCGGGGAGTTTAGTCCTAGCGTTCAATTTAATCCAATGCCACTTTTAGGGAATCTGGGAATGGAACTGGGTGTGAATAGTAAGATTTATTTTCAGAAGAATGAAGAAGTTGAAGAAAAGAAAGTATTGGGCTATTTATATAGTGGTGGTTTTACTCCTGTAGTTGGTAGCGAATATGTTCAAGATTATCATTTAGAACATCAATCAGCCTATAATCGTAGAACTGAATTTTTACATATTCCATTTTCTAATGCGGATAACTTTATTGTGAGTGGGGAAGGTGTCAGTGGGAGTTTTAGAGCTTTTTCTAAGCTTCCTGGACAATTCCGTCCTAATGCGGTAACCAGTAAATCTGTTAACATTACTTTATCACCAGAAATAGGGCTTGGAACACATCTTTCTCTTGGAGGAGAAGTAGGAGCAGGTTATCACGAATATAGACAAGGAGCTTGGGACGATCCTAGATCTTTTGGATATTTTAACTCCCCCTATGACTATTCAAATATGGGAGCAAAGGAATATGATAAGTTTTTCTTTCGTTTTGCGAATGACAGAGGAGGGATGACTCATTATTCTGACAATGATAATGCAGAAGCATTTACAGTTGGAAAATCTACTGGCTCTGGTGCTGCTGTAATACCAGAAAAAAATCCTAGACAATTTGAATCATTGCTTAGCGAAGGAATGGGAGATGGTAAACAAGAAGGGCGTAGCAATCATATTGCTTATAATACCAGTAAAGAACGTTGGCTTAAAGAAGGATCTAGTAATTATTATCGAGCTTTTAGTCGACATTCAAAGGTAAATTCCTTTTTGCAAGAGAACGATCCTGCCTTAGAAAAACAATTGAGCGAATTCAAAGTAGAAGATCCTTCTGGCCGTCGTTTTGTTTATGGATTACCTGTTTATGCTAGAGAGGAAGCCCAGTTGAGTTATGGCTTGTTTAAATTAAAAGAAGAGGTAAGTATTGAGAATAATTATAAGGCTTATATTGATAGAGGTTCTCTAAAGCCTACGGATAAGGTGTGGGTCACTGGTGAAGAAAAAAATACACCTTATGCTTCTCAATATTTGTTGACACAAATTACAACACCTGATTATGTTGATCTCGGTGATGTAGGACCAGATGAGGCAGACCTTGGTGGATGGGTACGTTTTGATTATGATCAATATGTAGGAGATAAAAATGATGAATCTAAGGTCAAGAGTTCAGGAGAAGCTAGTTGGTATCGTTGGAGAATGCCTTATACAGGGTTGAGTTATGAAAAAAATCAAGTTTCTAACCAAGAAGATGATCGTGGATATGTTTCATATGGAGAAAAGGAAGTCTATTATCTGGAGGAAATACATACTAAAACACATGTTGCAAAATTCATTACCTCAGAGCGAGAAGATGCTTTAGAAGCATTTGAGCCAGAGGAGTCTTACCAAAAATTATCAGATATAGAAACTGGAACTTCTACATCAAGAAGAGCTTTGAAAAAACTGGATAAAATTCAATTATATACGAAAAAAGCGGATGGCGGTACAGCTTTAATAAAGACCATATATTTTGATTATGATTACAGTCTTTGTAATGGAATCCCTAATAGTAGCACAGGTAAAGGTATCTTAACACTCAAAAAAGTTTGGACAGAATATGAGGATATTAAACAAGAAAAAATCTATCCTTATATATTCAACTATGATTATCCTGATACTGACTATCCTGATAAATATAATGATTTAGAAATTAATACAACAGGTTTGAATGAAAACCCTAATTATTCCGATTTCTTACTAGATGGCTGGGGAGCTTATAGAGCTGATGGCACTACACGACATAATCACGAACGAGCTTGGTTAGATCAAAATACTGCTACTTTTGATCCGGCAGCATGGCAGCTCAAGCAAATTATTTTACCAACTGGTGGAGAAGTACATGTACAATATGAATCTGACAAATATTTGTATGTTCATGACCACCAAGCGATGGCAATGGTACGTTTATCTTCTATTGATGAGTCAGGCCCAGAGCCTAAATACTATTTAGATGTAGATACAGACTTAGGATATACGGATGTCTCTGATTTAAATGCATTGAAATTGGCGATGAACCGGTATTTTGTAAATGGAGTAGATGAGCGAGGTAGTGAAAAAGTGTACTTCAAATTTCTATATGCTTTATTTGGTAATGATCCAGCTAATCTGAATGATTGTAATTCAGGATTTATAGATGGTTATGCCAGTGTAGAAAAAGTAGATATAGATGGTGGTGGCTTGTATATCCAACTAAAACGAGATCCTTCCTTGCCTTATAATTTCTTACCCAAACAGGTTTGTAAGGAGTTTGTTAAAAAACGAAAATTTGGAGAATTATTACTTCGTAAGCAATGTTTAGATGATGTTTATATAGATGCTGAAAATAGAAGTACCGAATCTGTAGTAATGGAGGAATTGAGTAGAGCAGATCAAATTTTAGCAAAACTCAATGATTTTGTATATAATCGTATTAATTATTGTAAGAATTTGGACGAAGATCATTCTTATTTTAGAATTCCAATATTACGTGCCAAACGAGGTGGTGGTTTGAGGGTAAAACGTTTATTGACCTATGATAAGGGTTTGGAAATAGGAGATGCAGTATTATATGGTTCTGAATATAGTTATGAAGATGAAAATGGAAATAGTACGGGAGTTGCAAGTAATGAGCCGAATGCTGTTCGTGAGGAGAACGCATTAATTCAATATATACAATTACGTAAGGAAGAAAAATATCTAGCCAAAATATTGGCAGGAACAGATAAACAACAATTTGAAGGGCCGTTAGGGATGTCTATTTTACCAGCTCCATCAGTAGGATATTCAAAAGTAACTGTCAATAGTATTCACAGTGGAAAAACTTCAACTGGATTTTCTGTCAATGAGTTTTATACCTATAAAGATTTCCCAATCAAAGTTGGTTTAGTAGAAGAGCTAGGCGAGAGTCCTATAACTTGGACAGATATACAACACAAACAATTTTTTCTTCCCATTTTAGCTCCTTATGTAAGTGCAGTGACAGATTTACGTTGGGTGGCTCAGGGCTATCGTTTTTTACGTTATGACATTCATGGGCAACCTAAGCGTAATGCAAGCTATAGTTCTAAAAGTTTGCCTCCTGTTTCAGAATCTATATATGAATATTTTAAACCTGGTGATGAAATAGAGGTATGGAATGAGTTTAATCAAAAAGTCGATAATCACTATCCAGGTAAAGAAATGGAAATTATTCAAGAAACTCGTGCGCTTAGTGAATATAAAGCTGGAGGAGGTATCGAAGTTGATGCTGGAATTACTCTTGCTCCCCCTGTCGTCATACCACAAGGTTCTGTCGGTATGGGTGAAGGTACATCTTTTTCACATAAACAACTAGCGATGCATGTTACTAATAAATTAGTCAGTTATCCACCTATTGTCAAAAAAGTAACTCAACTACAAGACGGAATTGTACATAGCACAGAGAATGTAGCCTTTGATTTATATACAGGAAATCCTATTTGGGTCAAAACAACAGATGAGTATAATGGAGTAAAGAATGTGTCAAGTTCCTATGCAGATATTAATGATAAGCATCAAGGTGTTTACAGCGCATATACTTTTCCAGCACATTGGGAATATGATAGAATGGGACCTAAATATGCTGCGAATAGACTTTCTATACACAATACCAAACAAGCTGCAATGACTATCAATGGTACGGATGTTCCCGGTTTGTATTTACTCGATTTTGATCCCCAAAACGATTTTGATTTTTGTGCTGTTTTTGAGCAATTAGTTCCAGGAACACTAATTAAAATTATGGGATCTTTAAGTGGTGTAGATGCCTCAGAATATTATTACATAGAGGACAATCCTTATATAGAAGAAGCACAGCAGATTTGTATTCGAGAAGCATCTTGGACTCCTACCAGTAATAGCTTGACATCAATTGCACAGTTAGTAGTTGTAGAATCTGGGTTTAGTAATCAATTGACGACCAATATTTCAACCCTTAATACTTATAGTGATGGAATAGATGCAACGGAAGAAGGAGGGATCACAAGTACAGAAAAAGCACATCGAGAAAGTACGTTAATTCCTGTATTAAATGCTTCTAAAGGAAGTACTATTAATACTTCTTCTTTTATAAATATCAAGGTTATGGCTCCTTCTGGAACTTGTGTAGATTTGAACAGTTATGTACCATCAATCAGCATGAATTTTAATGATATTACAGATGGTCAAGATTCAACAATGAAAATTTCTGTGGGACCTTGTGAAATAGATGTCCCTGTGAATGGTGAATTTAAAATCAATAGTTATGGTGAATTAGAGTATTCGGCAGACGATGCTTGTGCTCCTATACCAATTATTTGTTTAGATCTTTGTCCAGATTATTATCCAAAAACAAAAATAGAAAATGTACTAAATGTACAGGTAAGTGAATTAAGTGATCGATGGACAATTCCCACTAGTATTCTTAATTCATATGACAAAGATGATACACTTAATTTAATAACCAATAGAGATGCATACCCTTATGAGTTTGGTAAATTAGGAAAATGGCATCCTGTAAGTGCTTATACATACAAAACCGATATAAAAGGGATTGAAGGTGGAGCAAATCTTATTCAAGATGGAACAGCTGTATTCGATGATTTTTATCTTTTTGATTGGCAATATCCAGAAAGCAATAATAAGAGCAAATGGTTAAGGATGAATAAATCAGAAAAATATGCTCCAGACGGAACAGCACTTGAGTTTAAAAATATCTTAGATGTTACTTCTACGATCAAGAAAGGGTATAAAAATAGTTTACCCTATGTTTCTGCTCAAAATGCTTCTTATGAAAATGTTTATTTTGAAAGTTTTGAGAACGATTATGGGAGTGGGCTTTTTGAAGATAATTGGCTTATTGATCCAGCTATAGCAACTCAAGATGCTACCTTCAAACACGCTGGTAAATCCTCTTTGTCATTAGGCTTGACAGGAACTGCTTGTGGACCTTCATTAACAGGATCTGGTTGTAAGAGTAACGAAATCGATTTACCAACCTTAAAATTTGATCAGCAGTTGATCAATCAAGGTGTTACGATCCAATTCTGGTTAAGAGCAGATGATTACAGTCAACCTGCCTGTTGGATTGTTTGGAATGGTATGAATAATCAATCTGTGGAGCCTATTACTCGTACTGGAGAATGGGTACTTTATCGTGCAGACATTAAAAATTGGCAATTTTCTCCTACCAAGGGCAGTACAATTACGCCTCAATTAATGTGCTCCAGTACAACAGCAAGTACAATTAACTTAGATGACTTGATTGTCCATCCATTTGATGCATCAGTAGTAGCTTCTGTTTATGATGTTGATAATTACAGATTACTGACAACATTTGATAACAATCACTTTGGTTCTTTCTATCAGTATAATCAAGAAGGTAAGCTAATTAGAATGCAGAAAGAAACTTTGAAGGGACTTAGAACCTTGAGCGAAACACATTATAATGTCCCCGCAAAATCTCGATAAAAAATTGATTCTCAATAATAAGATCGTAGGAATGTTCAGTGATAAGTAAAATAATAATCCCAAACATTCTTTCAAAAGAAAAGTAATTATGAAATCCAACATATTAGTTCTAATATACTTATTAATTTTACAAGGTGGTCTTTGGGCTCAACAATATCAGTTGCAGTTCCAAGCACAAAGTGGAAACCCTAATAACCTCAATCAAGAACTTGATGATGCAACAACAGGATGGATAGCTATCCATGACGATATGGCGCAATCTAATACTTGGTCAATGCCACAGGCACTCCCTTTTCCATTTGTATTATATGGACAGCAAGTTAATGTTTTTCAGGTGAGTCAGAATGGCCTGTTGACATTTGAAGGAACGATTAATAGTTTGAATCAACAAGATATTTTTGTTCCACCTAGTGGAGATAATCAAGTATTGCCCTCCAGCTTATTGCCTGATTTAACTCTAGCATGTTTTTGGGATGAATTTATAGGAACGCCTCCAACAGCAGTAGGTAGTAAGGTTTATCAAAAAGTCTTTGGTCAGGCTCCAAATCGTCAACTTTGGGTTAAGTGGACCAACTTTGAGTATGGTAACCCTACAGTATCAAGCAGTACATTTGCTTGTGTTTTAGAAGAAAGTACGAATCAAATTTATATGATAGACATGGGCATGACTTCTGCCCCTAATATAAGTGCGACAGTTGGTATACAACAGAATAATAGTCAAGCAACATTCTTTAATCCTACGAATGTAAGTTTTAGTTTGGGTGACAATCTACCAAGTAATAATAGCTCTTATGTTGTCACACCTGTTTCTACAAATCCTACTTATACTCAAGGAACACCTTATATATATGCTGAGATTAATAATGGTATAATTAAGGAATATTGGGTCCAACAAGCATTGGGGAAGAGCTGGTGTGCTCATCGAAAAATCAATAAAATGATTGTTAAAGTTACGGTTGATTTAGGTGATGATTATGAGTTCGGAGAAGTACCCTTCACACAGGACTTTACAGTAGATCTAAAAGGTTATCATTCATGGACGCCTGCATCAAGTCCTCCAACTTTTTCGGAAAATATTTCTTTCCATTTAGACGAAGATCAACCAGAGCAAGTCTTTTATTACGAGTTAGATCCTTTAATCTCTTTTCTGGATGCTACAGATAATTTTACTCCCTGGACCAAACATATTCAAGTAATTCCAAGTTCCATAACTTCTACTGGTCCAACAAATGTTCGAGATGCTATTCGTATGAATATAGACATTATAGAGGATTATGATTTTGATGAAGATGCGTTATCAGTAAAAAATCAATTAGTGAATGCAACTACTTATCCAACTAAATTAAAATGGACAAGCAGCTGTCATGATATTGATAATTATGAAGTGCAGATCATGCGTGTGTTCAATCATAACTCCAGCTATACAGGAGGTTCTAGTGGATTCTTGGCGAATCTAGATTGGTCTAAGTCTTTATCAATTATTACAGAATCTCCAAATACAACTTTAAGTCTTCATTTGATGGAAGGAACAGGTTATTATGTGTGGCGTGTTCGAGCGATAGGGAATATGTATACGGGAGGTATTGCAAATCCTAAAAATTGGGGCAGTTGGTCTCATAGTTTGTCTGGTGATAACAAGGCAGCGGGAGATATTGTGAGTAGTCCTAATTACAGTGGATTTTATTATACCCAACTAGATGAAGATAAAAACTGGATTTATAGTAGAAGTTTTAGTGAAGAAAATAAAACGAAAGAAAATTTGCGTTACGCAAATGGTTTAGGTCAATCAAAACAGACACAAGTTCGACTTCAAGAAGATGATTATTTAATTGTTCATCAAAACTTATACGACTATTCAGGACGTCAGGCAATTACAAGTCTACCAGCACCTGTTTCCAATGGTTCATTTTCTTATATCAATAACTTGTTGTTAAATGGAGGACAACTCTATACCGCAGAAGATTTTGATAGCGATTTGACCTACGATAGTCCCAATACCATAGAGGATGGAGCTGTCCAAGATTATTATTCAGATGAGAATACAAATGTATCCGTACCATCGGCGGAGGGCTATCCATTTTCTAGAACTTTATTCTATAGTGATGGTGATAATCGTATTTATAAACAATCTGGTGTAGGGAAGGAATTACGTCTAAGAGACAATCCTACAGATGAAAAAGTGACGAGTGTCTTTTATGCATCTGTTCCCGAGCTTGACTTAGTTCGATTATTTGGTAAGGAAGCGCCCAATGCAGCGAGTGTCCGCCAAGTAATTACAGAAAATCCTAACAAATCAACATCATTTGAGTATATCAATAAGAGTGGCCAAAAGATAGTAGGCGGCCTAGTCATTACAGGAGCTAGTAGCAGCCTAAGTCCATTGGCTTCAAGAGCAGGAGCAATGGATACAGCTTACTACGAAAATTCGGATAATGTTTTAGTTCCTAGCAAAGACTTAATAACAGCCAGTAAAACAATAGCTGTTCTAAGTACTAGTCCTGTAGATCTACATTTTGAAATCTATCCTAAAGAAATTAGTGCTAGTTGTGGGACTTATTGTACGAGTTGTGATTATCAAGCAGAATTTACGGTAGTATCAACAATAGATTCAGATAATAAACATCAATTTGTAGTGTCTATACCTGCAGGCAGTTGTTCTGGGGGGAGTAGTTTTACACATGATACGACCTTGACACTTTCTGCAGGCACCTATCAAGTTCATAAGCATATTTATATGCGCACGATCAATCCATCTACAGGAAAGACCTATTTGTTGGAACATTTAGAAACAATACAATCGGATTTAAATAGTAAGGCAGATACAGATTTAGAAGATATTTATAGCTATCTAGATACGATGGGAATGGAAACCTTATATAGTTCTTTGGGAGTAGATCTAGATACAGTAGCCTATGACTCGGATTTAACAAAATCATTGTCTATTGCAGATGGTTGTATCAATGTAGAAATCCCTGTACTAAAGTGTGGGCCAGTTCCTATTCCACCAAGAGCCTCTGTTGATTTTGAAGATATGCTTTTTGATTGGCATATAGAGCATAGTTCTTCTTCGATGGATACTTATGTCCATAATTTCTTTTTTCATGAGGGGCATTTACGTTTCCCAAGACATATGACAAGTGTTCAGTTGGTTCAAGCCTCTCTACCATTGTCTGGCAATTTTGATTTGATTTATCAAAATAGTAGCGCAAGGAAAATAGCCGATTTTGATATGACTGCGAGTCCTTCAGCAACAGCTTTAGATGTAGCAAGAAAGTTCTGTAGAGATATCAATAATAACCGTTTTCATTATGGGCAATATTTTTATGCTACTTATGAAGGAGATGCAGCAACAGCAATGATTAATATTTATACACAAGAAAAAGCAAGTAGACCTTTGTATGTTGGGAACATTTTGGATCCTCATGCGTCTTCTCCAACTACAATTCCTTGGATTTCGCTTTATAGCTCTTTTGGTTCTGGTCAAATTGATAATATAATAGATAACCTATTGGCAGATGGCTACGACTATGAAACAGTTTATAAGGCTTGGTTCAGTCTAATTACGCAGCATGATGTACTGGGTATGAAAAATAATAGTGGAAAATTAAGCCCCAATAAGAATTATGACATCGTAAGAGAACTTATAAAGATGTTAGGAGGACCCCGTTATACAAGTATCAGCACAGTTGCAAAGGACAATGGAAGTATAGAGGGCTACTTAGATCATCCCAATCGAGTATTTAAGTATCAACCTTGTGAGCATTGTGAAGATAGTTTAGGTTTTGATCCTAATAATATATGGCCAGCGGATTCTGTTGCTTTGTGGAATACTTTGGAAAATTGTTTGAGTACTTACACAAAACCTAAGGCACCTTACAGCAGTAGCCTTCCAAAAAATTGTGAAGATCCTTCTGATCCAAATTGCATTACAGCGATGCGCGATACTATGGTCGCACAATGTGAATATCAATGTATGAATCGCTTTGACGGTTTTGCTTTAGATATCAAAGCGGCGTATGAAGCAGCAGGTTACGATGTTACAACGAGTTACTATCAAGCTTGTATTAAATTTGCTGCAATGCGAATGGTTTATGAATGTATGCAAGATTGTGGTTTGACTATACAGTATGATGGCTTAGGAAATCCTGTATCAGTAGGAACGAATGCAGAATTAGAAGCCTATGAACATGTTTTTGCAAGTAGTACTGATATTCAATTGCCAGTAGCTGGAACTTGTGGACCAGATTATCGTTTGGTCAGTGTTATTCCTGTGGGTAGCTATAGCCCAGAAGATTTACTATTGGATTTTCTAAATTATCGTTTGAGATTAATTCAGCAATCAGATGATTCTATCGTTTGGAAGAGTCAAGAGTTAAGAGATTTTGTGAATCGTAACTTACCCTTAGATACGCAGGTGCCAGACTATTGTCCACCAGCTTCAGACTCTTTCTTCATACATGTGGGGGACACGATGTCTTATTTTGCCATGAATGCAGGAACCTTGTGGTTGTATACTAAAGATACTGGTAGCACAACTATAATCAATACGACGAGCTTATGTATGGGCTTTGATGATTTTTATGATGCTTGTGATGATTTCTGTTTCAAGTGGGTGCCTTTTGTTTTAGAGGATACGATCTCTTTTGTAGAAATAGAACCTTGTATCTATCAAAATGCAGAACGCGTACGTAGTAGTATTAAACAACAAGTACAGACACAAATCCAAGGAATTTTAGATGCCTTCAAGTTGACCTATCATCATACTTGTAGTCATCCAGATTCAATAGAAGAGCTACATACAATTGAACACTTAAGAGGCTATAATCATTTTACCTTGTATTATTATGACCGTAAAGGAAATTTGGTGCAGACTATTCCACCGAAAGGAATTGATACACTATTCTACCAAAGTGTAAAAACATCCAATATGCATGCAAAGCGAGCTGATACAACCAAACCTACTTACAGAACGCTTTATGCTTATAATTCATTAGGGCAGTTAATAACTAAAGAAACACCCGATGGAGGATTAACAAAGTTCTATCAAGATAAACTAGGACGGGTCCGCTTTTCTCAAGATGCACAACAAAAACTGAATAATGAGTATAGCTATATCAAATATGATGCTTTAGGTAGAACGATTGAAAGTGGTGTCGGTATAGGTACAGCTAGTAGTTTTATTCCGAATATTGATGTAGCTGATTATCCAGATCTAGGAACGGAATTCGAGCGAAAATATAATGAGTATTCTGTAACTGCAAGTTCTGGTGTCGCATACACTTATAATGGCAACTTAGAACAACAATCCTTTACACAAAATAAACTTGGCAAGGTATATTCAGATGCAGGAGATACGACTTGGTTTAGTTATGATGCTCATGGAAATATAACTTGGATGATTAAAGAACATCCTGTGCTAGGTAAAAAGACAATTGCTTATTACTATGATTTGGTCAGTGGAAATATTAAAGAAGTACATTATAATTATGGCTATAGTGATCAGTTTTTCCATCGTTATCAGTATGATTCAGATAATCGAGTAGTATCGGTTCAGACCTCCGAAGATAGTATTATTTGGGATACAGATGCTCGTTATAATTATTATCTAGATGGTGCCTTGGAGCGTATAGAACTAGGAGAAGACCATGTTCAAGGTTTAGATTATGTTTATACCATTCAGGGTTGGTTGAAAGGAATCAATCATAGCAGTACTTATGATCCAGGAGGAGATGGACAAGGAAGTAGCAAAGTCGCTACAGATGCCTTTGGAATGACACTAAATTATTATAGTGGCGATTATAATAGAACAGGTTCTGTTTACAATAATCAAATCAGTGGCACGAATTTGTACAATGGATTGATTACAAGTATGGAAACAAAAGATCATTTGCCTACAGGAGTTATTAGTACCAGTACACCTAGTTTGACAGGGCCTTATCAAGGTACAACCGCTCGTAATTTTGGATATGATGAGTTAGGAAGATTAATTAGTAGTGTCTTTAGTCATTATAATGCAGGAGCTTGGTCTAGTAAAACAGAATATGGAAGTACCTATCAGTATGATGCCAATGGTAATATTACACAATTGACGAGAGAAGGATACGGAAGTGGTTCAGCAGCGAATATGGATGACTTTAGCTATACCTATACGGATGAGACCAATCGTTTACGTCATATAAAGGATAGCGATCCAAATACGAATTATACTGTTGATATAGACAATCAGGTAGATGATAATTATGATTATAATGCCTTAGGGCAATTGATCCAAGATGATGCAGCCAATATCGAGGAAATTATCTGGACAGCTACTGCAAAGGTAAAAGAAGTACGAAAAGTCGGTGGCGATAAACTTGTCTTTGATTATGATGCGAACGATCAAAGAATGCAAAAGACAGAGTATAGAGGTTCTAATGTTTATAAAACCTATTATACAAGAGGCGTAGCAGGGAATATTATAGCAACCTATAAACAAGAAAATGGAGGAGCGATTGTATTAAAGGAAACGACCTTGCAAGGAGGAAAGCGTCTGGGTATACGCAATAGAGATGAAGTATTGGCTCCTAAGTCATGGTTAGCTTCAAGATTAGTATCTAGAAAGGTAAACAAACGGCATTATGAATTGAAGGATCATTTAGGGAATGTTCGTCATACCGTAACTGATGTGAAATTACCTAAGGGAACAATCTTTGAGCCTAATATTAGTTCGATTCACCATTATTATCCTTTTGGAATGCAGATGCCAGGCTTAAGCTATGTAGGAAATGATTATCGTTATGGTTTCCAAGGAATGGAGAAGGATGATGAAGTGATGGGGGAAGGGAATAGTTATAATTTTGGTGCTCGTATCTTAGATCCTAGAGCTAGTAGATGGCTAAGTACCGACCCTTTAGATAGCAAATACCCAAGTGTGAGTCCTTATAATGCGATGGGAAACAATCCTATTATGTATGTAGATCCTGATGGTAGAGATGCTATAATATTTGCTACAGCAAGTGGGGGTGGAAATATAGGACATGCAGGGGTAGCAATAGAAGAGCAGGAGCTTATAGTGGTGGGAGTTAATGATGATGGTACTTCAAAAATGGAATATAAACCTACTGGTAGGTGGATATATACGGATTTAAACCCTGGAGGTAGTTTAGAGGACGCAAATCTTCTTTATCCTGGTGAGACGGCTGATGGTATTATGTGGGAATCTGAAGCTGCATATGATGTAACAACATATGATTCATATGATGAATTAATTGAATCAGAGGGGGGAGGAAGTGGTAAAGGAATTTTAATGATTAAAACACCCCCTATTGTTGATCGATGGATGTTATTCGAAGCAAAGAAACTGAGAGCCTCTATGCCTAGATATCATTTGAGAGATAATGCATGTGCAGGATATGTTGCAAATATTTTGAAAGGAGGAGCTAATATTGATATTCAACGAGACGCAGTTGAAAATGAATATTTTGAATATGCTGGGTATAATCGGATACAATATTTCCATACACCAAACTCGGTATGGAGAGCAATTATTGCAGCTGGCTATGATGAAGCATCAGATGATAAACCTGAAGGTATAGTTTTGGGCAAATATTTAACTATAGTATTGAAAGAACCAGATGGTGATGTAAATACAACAACAGAACAATTTGTCCTAGAATATATCTCTCCAATGAGTAGATATCAAACATTCCAAGAAGGGGAAGAAGTAGAGGAAACAGAAGAAGGAACAGAAGAGGAAAATAAAAAAGAAAGCTACTGGAAGAAGTAGTTTAAGAAACCATAGATTTAAAAAGAGTTATCAGAATTCATTTTCTGATGACTCTTTTTCAATAAAACCGCCGCTGAAAAAAAGCAAATGCACCAGCGCCTAAAAAATAAGCTACAAAATCCATATAATCTTCTGTAAAACCTCCATACAACCTTGGGACAATTATTTCAGAACCCAAAGCCAGCACGAGCGTATAAAGTAGAATGTCTGTTATAGAGAAATAGAAATTAGGCTCTTTTAAAATCCATCGACGTTCTAATAATAAGAATGGTAATAAGATGGGAATGAAAAGCAGAGGATCGAGATAACTATAAAGTAGTAGAGTTTATTACGAATAGTTTTGTATGCAAAATCCCGAAGTGCTCAGCAAAGCAAACCTATCTACAAAAAGGCTGATTAACTATAAATTAATTACGTCCACCTACTTACTTACTTAGTTCCTTGATTTTTTAATTTTTGGTCAAAAAAACACACAGAATGATTAATCTAAGACTAACTCGATAATCAAATCATCTTGTTCTACCAAGGACTTTTCACCAAGATAGATCTTAAGAACACGACCTGAACGAGGTGCTGTAATAGTACTTTCCATTTTCATAGCTTCGATAATAAATAAAGGCGTACTTCCATCTACAAGATCACCTTCTTTGACAAGGATCTGTGACAAACTACCTTGTAGAGGTGCTCCAACTTGATGTTCCCCTGAAGCCTTCAGGTTGACTACCTTGGTTTGCTCTGCTTGTTCATCCTGAACCCTCACCGAACGATATTGACCATTCAACTCAAAAGTAACCGTACAAATTCCGTTTTCATCTGCCTTCCCCTTGCCAATATACCTAACCAAAATACTCTTTCCTTTATCAATCTCAATTAAGGTTTCTTCATTAGGTTGTAAACCATAAAAGAATGGCAGTGTAGGTAGGTGACGTACTTCATTGTACTGCTGATAGAAGTTATAAAAATCTTCGAATACCTTTGGATACAACTTGTAGGACAAGAAATCTAACTCATTACAAAATGAATCAAATTTCTTCTGAAAATCGATAAATTCTTGCTCAAAGTCAATGGGTGCTAAATGAGCATTGGGACGTTCCGTATAGGCAGCTTCTTCTTTCAAGATAATTTTTTGCAATTCTTTGGGAAAGCCACCATGTGCTTGACCTAAATCACCTCTGAACAAAGCTTTCACACTATCTGGAAAATCAATTACATCTCCACGCTCCAAGATATCGGCCTTGGTATAACCATTCGCGGTCATAAACATAGCCATATCCCCAACCACCTTGGAAGAAGGAGTTACTTTCACTAAATCTCCAAACAATTCGTTAACAATTGAATAATTCTGCTTGATCGTCTCAAACTGGTCTTCCAGCCCTAGGCCTCTTGCCTGTGGACGCAAGTTAGAATATTGTCCTCCAGGGATCTCATGTGTATAAACTTCAGCTGTTCCTGCTTTTAGCTCACTCTCAAAAGGATAATAATACTCGCGAACTGCTTCCCAATAGTTAGAAAATTGATTCAAGGAAGCTACATCAATTAACCCACCACGTTCATGGAATTTCAACATACTTGCTACAGAATTGAAATTCGGTTGAGAAGTCAAACCAGACATGGAACTCAGGGCTACATCAATCACATCCACACCAGCTTCTACTGCTTTGAGATAAGAAGCCGACTGAATAGAAGAAGTATCATGTGTATGCAAATGAATTGGTATATTTACCACTTTCTTTAATTCTGCAACTAGTTTCTCTGCTGCATAAGGTTGTAGCAACCCTGCCATATCCTTGATGGCTAATAAATGTGCACCTTCATCCTCAAGTTGCCTCGCCAAATCTAGATAATACTGTAGAGTATATTTTCCTCTTTCTTCGTCCATAATATCTCCAGTGTAGCAAATACAAGCCTCTGCCAAAGCATCTGTTCGTTCACGCACTGTGCGAATACTAGTTTTCATAGCTTCTACCCAGTTGAGTGAATCAAATATACGGAAGATATCAATACCATTTTGCCAGGCTTTTTCGATAAACTGCTCCACTAGATTATCAGGGTATGCAGCATAACCTACTGCATTAGAACCTCTTAATAACATTTGCAACAAAATATTAGGAATAGCTTTGCGCAATTCTCTCAAGCGAACCCAAGGTGATTCTTTGAGGAAACGTAGACAAACATCAAAGGTAGCACCTCCCCAAACTTCCATTGAAAACACATTCGCATGATGCTTTGCAAAACTTTCTGCAACCTTCAACATATCATAGGTACGGACACGAGTAGCCAAAAGAGACTGATGTGCATCTCTGAAGGTAGTATCTGTATAATGAACTCTCTTTTCTGCTTTCAACCAATCAATAAAACCTTCCCTACCCAAGTCGTTTAGAATATCCTTAGTTCCCCTTGGGTATTCTTTTAGCGCAGAATAATCCGGAACGATAGGCTTTCTGAACTGTTTTTGAGTATCTATAAATTTCACATCCTTATTTCCATTCACAATTATATTTCCCAAATATTTAAGAATCTTAGTTCCACGATCTTGACGACGTGGCAATTGAAAAAGACTAGGATTTTGATCAATAAAATTCACACGTCCAGCTCCTTTCTGAAAAGTCTCATTGTTGAGTACATTTAGCAAAAAGCCAATATTAGTTTTTACCCCACGGATACGAAATTCTCGCAGAGCTCTATGCAAGCGCTTAGCTGTTCCTTCCAATGTTCTTCCTGAAGCTGTGACTTTCACTAACATACTATCAAAAAAAGGAGATATTTTAGCACCAGTAAAAGCACTACCTGCATCCAAACGAATCCCAAAACCTGCGGCACTTCTGTATGCCACTAGAGTTCCATAATCAGGTTTAAAGTTATTGGTAGGATCTTCCGTTGTGATTCGACACTGAATAGCATAACCATTTATACTCACATCATTCTGATTGCGAATATGGATAATTGGATCAGCTAATTCATAGCCCATAGCAATTAAAATCTGAGAACGTACAATATCAATTCCTGTAATCTCTTCTGTGATCGTATGTTCTACCTGAATCCTTGGATTGACTTCTATGAAATAGATATTTTCTTCTATATCTACCAAAAACTCTACTGTTCCTGCATTGCTGTAACCTACATGACGAGCAATTTTGAGTGCATATTCATACAAATGATGTCTTGTACTTTCTCTCAAGGTTGAGGAAGGTGCAATCTCAACTACCTTTTGGAAACGACGCTGTAAGGAACAATCTCTCTCATACAAATGAACAATATTCCCATAATTATCTCCCAAGATCTGTACTTCCAAATGCTTGGGTGCATCAATATATTTCTCTAAGAATATAGTATCATCACCAAAAGCAGTTTTAGCTTCCCCTTTTGCCTCTGTAAACGCCTTTACAAGCTGTTCCTCAGAACGTACTACACGCATTCCACGACCACCACCACCTGCAGCAGCTTTCACCATAATAGGGTAACCAATTCGCTTGGCCTCTTCAATAGCTATTTCTATATCAACTAACTCTTTTTCGTTATCTTCTATAATAGGAATTCTAAGTTCCCTAGCAATCAACTTAGCATCAACCTTGTCACCTAGCTGTTGCATCACCTCTGAACGAGGGCCTACAAAGGTAATTCCTTCCTCTGTACAACGACGAGCAAACGTTACGTTTTCAGACAAAAAACCATACCCTGGATGAATAGCTTCTACAGCATTTTCCTTGGCAATTCTGATGATTTCTTCTATGTCTAAATAAGGCTTCAGTGGATCATCATCCTTACCAATTTGATAGGACTCATCTGCCTTATAACGATGTAAAGAGTAACGATCTTCGTGTGTATAAATAGCTACTGTGGTTAGTTGTAACTCTGAAGCTGCACGCAAAACACGAATAGCAATTTCGCCCCTATTGGCGACTAATAACTTCTTGAAACGATTGCGATTTTGTACTGGCGATTGCATAACAATTATAGAATTTATGAATGAATAGTCTATTGTTTCTTAGCAAAGTTATTTAAGCATAGATAGTAGATGAATAGATAAGTGTTTAGAAGTTAGAAATACAGCTCCTTTTTAGTTTCGCAATGGGATTACGAGAACAGCAAATGAGCAAAAATTACTGGCTTCCAAAAAATTGTACCGTTACCAATTAGCTATTTTTAAACAACTTCATTTACAGTTTGTAGATTTCACTGTATTGAGCACTTTATTTTTTGATCTTGTACAAGGTCAAAAATGGCTTCTAGCCTTTTCAATAATCTTTCAAAGGGATCGTCTAAATAAAATTAAACCGAATCCTTTGCTCCTCTGTTCAATCGCTTTGCTTTGATGGTGAGTCAGGGAATAAAAAAGGGGCTGTCTAAAAAGGTAAAATTGATTTTAAAAATCAAAATATTGTTTGGCGAAGGCCTTTAACTGCATTGAGCGCTTCGAGATTAGCTCTACACCAATAAAAAAACAACTATCCAAATTTTATTTGGCTTTATCTTTCGAAACTTACTTTTTTAGACAGCCCCTTAAAAGTAATCAAGAAATTAGAATAATTCTAATAAGTTAACGAAAAAGTGGGTTTTTACTCCACTTTACGAAGTTTTGTTCCTGTCCATACATAAGGTATTTTTTCATTTGTCCTATATTCTGTTGTTCCATCATCCAAATATTCCCCAGCTTGTTCATGCAGAATAATTTTTCCAGATTTTCCTCCCTCATCCATAGGAAAGATAAATTTTTGAGAAAAGAATACAGGTATATCTGATCCGTAATCTAGATTTTTAGCATGATGTAATTGCTCACCATCCCAAAAAACATACATATTTCCTGAAGGTGCTCCACAAAATCCTCCATTTGACTGAATGACCATAATACGCTTAATCCCTTCCAGATCAGCACCTTGTTCAAAGTACTCAATCTCATTAGAATTACTAATTCCTGTAATCCCCTTGAAGGTTATCTTATCCAGTTCTTTCCCACTATTTTGTGCTACACGAACCTGCATAGTTATGCGTTCTTCAGTATAGTATTGGCTCACTTCTACTTTCTCTACTCTATCAACTCCATACATAAACATCAAACCATTGTCTGTTGACCGCATTCCTGATGCAATCAGCCCTCCCCAGATATAACCTTTGATATGATCTATTTGAACATGATACCAAGGTGCTGTATGACCTTTAATCTTAGAGGTTTTCTCCATCTTTTTTAAAATCTTAATAGGGGTTCCTATTGGCATATTCCCCAATACACCCGAAGTTGTTGTTGGTTTGTCTCGAATATTGACATCATCCGCTATCAAGTATTGTTCGGTTCCTTCCTCAAAAGAAGAATAACCTAGTTGTGCCTGAACAATTTGAATGCTTAGTAGGCAAAGAATAAGAAAACACGATAAATTCTTCATAAAACAAAGTTTACTATAATCCGCAAATACTTTTGTAAAAAATCACGGACTATTCAGATTAAGCGATCACCTTTAATTATTGGTGCTCTTTGAATCCTTTTTTAAAAAATAATCCCAAGTCAATTTTGCTATTTCTGCGATTATTCGCTGATTAGTGACCTTGTCCTCCATAGAATCACTAAGCAAAATACTGACGTAAAAATAAGAAGATTCAGAAAATATAATAATTCCAATATCATTCTGAGCCCCTGTTAAACCCTCACTATTTTTTCCTGAATGACCTGTTTTATGTGCGACAACGGTTTCCTTAGGCAATAAACCTCGGATGCTTTTTTTACCAGTTTTTGTTTCTTTTAGAATATTTAAGAGAAATTGATGACTTTCAGGACTCAATAAATTATCCTTATTTTCAAAAAATAATTGTAATGTTTGGTTAGCAGCTTTTGCCGTGATCCAATTTTCATATTGATATTCCCATTTCGACTGCATCTCAATTTCTGTATGTACTATCGCGATATCTCTTACACCAATTTTATTCATATATGCTTGCACAACATTCACTCCTCCAATAAGCTCAAAAAGTAAGTCACAACCTAAATTATCACTCAGTGCAACAGTATATTTGAGTATCTCTGCTAAAGGTACTTTTGCTCCGTCCGGATATTTTTTGCGTAATGGACTCCATAAATGACTGTATGCTTGAATCCTTTCTTTGTCAATAACAATGCTGTCCTCTAGCTTACACTTTCCTTGATCAACATAGTGCAATGTTGTCAGTGCCAAGTGATACTTAAACACACTCTGCATTGGTAGCTGTAGATGACCATTTATTGAGATGGTATCTGTTGGATCCACTCCCTGAATCGCTACTCCTACCGTAGCTGCGTTACCTTCCAATACTTGACCAATTTTTTGTTTGAGTGTAAGTATAGATTGTGCCTCAATAGATTGAAAAGCAAATATAAATAAACAGAAATTCAGTACTATTATTTTTTTCATCATTCATTTTATTACAAACCCTGAAAGGCTCAACAGAGCTAAAAAGTGCTCTGATATTACAACTTACAGTAAATTCAAACCAGTCCTAATACCCTTTGACAATTTTCAAAACATGTTGTCTATTCACTTCATCATTAATTTTAGCAAAATAAACTCCCCAAGGGAGCCAATCAATAGAAACTTCATCTCCCTCTTGTAGATTGTCTTGACTATACAACAATTGTCCACTAACTGAATAGAGTTGAATCGAAAACTGAGTCAGCCCTTCTACTCTAAAATAATGATTGGTAGGATTAGGGTACAGCCTGATCAGCTTATCTTCAGCCTCAATTTCTTGAACAGGAATCAAAGAAGAGCAAGCATTTGAATTAGGACTCGAAGCATTTCCAGTTTTGGCAGAAGATGTCCCCCAACAATCATAGAAATCAAATCCATCATATGAATTTGCCGGTAAAAGAGGTTCATCCAAATAGTGACAAATCGGAAAACTCATCAATGGATCCTGACTACTTACCTTCCCTCCAGAAACATGAGTATGGTTCACAGCATCTGATGGTAGTAAACTCCCCGCAAATGAAATTTGAAAATCATTATAAAGCTCTTGATTCGTTTTATTCAGAACATCATTAACAAAAGATCCAGTTGCAAAAAATAGATTTGAATTGGTAATTGGAACATAACTACCATCTTGTTCATCGTAGAATAGTCGCTTATTCTCTATACCATCTACATTGACCATAATTCGATCAGGGATCATAAAAAACATATTCTGAAAATCTTCCTCTACAAAACTAAGATTTCCTTCTAATGCATTTTGACCTTCCATCTTGAAGCGAATCAGCTCATTGCTACTAAAATAAGGTGAATTTTGAAAGCTGACTCCCTCAATTCTAAGATCTCTATCCCAGCCTGGTGCTCGACTATCTCTCTGTGGAGGTACAATCTGAAAATCCCAACGATTAGAAAATGTCCCACCGCAAATATTTACATTCCCCTGCATTGCAGGCACCATTCCTACTCCAAAACCCTCAATATTACAATTCACCCAATTACTCTCACGTGCAACAGTAATGGTGTTCAAAACAGCAATTACATCAGGATCACCCTCATTGTACATTTTAAGATTCTTGAAAGTAAAACGCTCACAATTTTGGAGTTCAATACCATATTTTCTTATGTTCCAAAGGGTGAGATCCTCAAAATTAGAGTGTACCGTTTCTAGATATGCATCGGTGAGTTCTGTAATATCCTCAAACAAAGTTGCATGAACATAATAAGCTGCTAATCCTTTTGTCGAAGAATAAGCAATATTTCTTTTAAATTCCTTGAGTGGGATCCACCAACTTTGGATATAATCCAGATTAGGTAACAAATTCCCATTGGGAATATTAGTAACCTTGAACATATTTTGCAAATCAAAGATAGTCCCTACCTCGCGTTGTCCTTCTGTCCAAAAAATAAAACCGTGCCCTGAACTCCCGCTAGCAATATTATCAACTAAACTCACTCCTCCTCCATGCAACCAGTATGCATCACCCTGAAAAGCAAAATCTTGCGTCTCTTCTCGTATATCCACAGGTTCTGTTTGAGGATCAAGAATTGGATAGTCTGGATTTACTGTACGGATAGCAATATTTCGTTGGAAAGAACCAATCTCATCACCTGATTCTGTCTGAAAAGCCCCTCCTACTACATTATAAGATACATTCTCGATAAAATCTACATGAGAAGA
Source organism: Saprospiraceae bacterium (assembly GCA_022448995.1). GTDB lineage: Bacteria > Bacteroidota > Bacteroidia > Chitinophagales > Saprospiraceae > JAKVCT01. Next base: position 2,726 of record JAKVCT010000030.1, on the reverse strand, counting down.
GTGATTAACATATGCCCATCCTGGATCATCCTCTACTACACAACCCTTTACAATAGCTGCAGTAGTTGTGGCAGGATTAACCCCTCCTCTATGAAAATGACAAGAATATCTACCTCTTATATTTGTTCGATTACCAGCATAAAAATCGTCTGCAACCAGTGTTGGGAAATGCCAATCATCTAGTTGTATCTGTTTATTGGTTCTTCCCAACTGATAAAAACGAACATAGTTTAAATCAGCATCTAAATTGTGCATAAACATAACATGACCACGTCTTGAGATGGTACTATTCTCAGAAGAAAGAATGATATTCCGACTCAGATTAGCAACATGTACTTCCAGCTGACTTGAAGGAGTCTGATGATCTAAAACTAAGGGCTGATCTAAAGTAATCACAGTGCCATTAATAGCACTAATGCTGCGCTTTTCGTCACTCTCTGGATTATTGTAAACAGTTCCTGTGATTACAATTTCATCTCCCACTTCCCAATTAGTTGCTGGCTGCGATAAGGTAATCGTATTTTCCCCTGCCAATGGGGCATTCTGAAGAGATCGCCAAGAGGTCTTTTCTGCGCCATAAGCGGTTGTCTTTCCCATCAAAATCATACCTTTACCGTATTGTTCAAAATCAAGCGTTAAATCTAGTGCCCCCTCATCAATAAACGTGATTTTTGCTTGAACTGTAGGATCAATAGGGTTGGATAATGTCCCTATCTCTAATTCACCACCTGTTCCCCCAACTATTGTTTCTACTTTTAATTCTGTGTTTACAGTTGTGGAAAAGTCTAGTTTTCCGTCTATACGTAAAGTTTTAATTCTCTCTGCAATCAAAGCATCCACTGTAATAGTAATTGAACTCGGAATATGGACTCTTGCCCCCGTTGTGGGTACTGTTCCTCCCCAAGTACTCGGATTTGTCCAATCTCCCGAAGTCTGAGCAGTGTGAGTTACCTGACTTAAGGGAACCAAATCTAATGGTGACTGAGCATGTCCGACTTGAAAGCTAAATAGTGCTATCCATGAAAAAAGAAAACAAGCTAAATTTCTCATAAGCAAAAAATGATAAGAAGGTGAATAATTAATACGGGATTCAAAAGAAATGTCCTGATAAACTCTAATAATCCATCAACATTCCTGCTGACACAAATAACTTGTGATAGTCAAGGCTTGATCTGACAGTTAATACCTATCAAATATCGAAGTTGTTTAAAAATTAGATTTAATGCAGAAATTAAGATGATTGAACTGCAGTGAAGATAATTTTTAAACAACTTCCTAGTTTATAATATTGTAAATGGACATAATAAAATTAATATTAAACGTAAATTTCATGTCAAACTAAAAAATAATCCTCAACTTCATTGTGCCCAAATAGATCTAAATTTTGAACCTTATCAAAACCAGAATAAAGATACATACACAACCTTTTCTACTCAATATAGTTAAACTATTAATTCTATGCAATACTTCTATTTATACCTAAGTCTCTTTTCCCTATTGCTTTGCAATACAGCTTGTACAAGTGATCCAACTATTGAAATTCCTGATGAAAATTTCAAAAAGGTGCTGCTCAAACACAAGCCCGTTATTGATCTAAATGGAGATAGAGAAATACAGTTAGTTGAGGCACAGAACTTTCATGGTAAAATAGATATTTCCTACACTAGGATTTCTAATCTAAAAGGATTAGAGGCTTTCACTAAAATTACTGAGCTATATTGTTCTAATACAAATATTAAAACACTAAATTTATCAACCAATATTGCCTTAAAAGAATTGCGTTGTCAAGAAAATCCATCCTTGTCAACAATTAACATTTCTAAAAACACAGAACTTATTTCTCTACATTGTTGTGATAACAAAAAATTAATAGGATTGAATACTTCTAATAATTATAAATTAGAAGAGCTATTATGTCAGAATAATCAACTAAAAAATATAGATATCTCAAATAATCCTAATTTAATTACCTTACGATGTGGATGGAATCAACTTGCTGACTTGAATCTCTCTCAAAATAAAAAATTACAAATACTTCATTGTGGATGGAATCAACTTGAGATACTCGACATATCTAATAATTTAGAATTAGTTTCTGTAGAATGTTCCTTTAATCGTTTGAATCGTTTGGACGTATCTCAGAACTACGCTCTAGAAGAATTATTGTGTTCTGGGATTCAACTTATGGATCTAGATCTTTCTAATAATTCACGAATTTTAACCCTAGTATGCTCTAACAATAAATTAACACATTTAGACCTTAGTGAACAATGGGATATACAACAACTCCAATGCAGCAATAATCTATTAGATACTTTAGACCTTTACGAAAACGACAGACTAACCTTGTTACTTTGTAGCCAAAACCAATTAAAAGAACTAAACTTATCCAGCAGCATACAACTCATTGATTTAAAATGCTCTAACAATAAAATAACAAAACTTGATCTGTCTAACCATAAGGAATTAAAAAATATTGATTGTCGTTATAACCCCCTAACTAAAGTAAATATAGCCAATGGAAATAATCATAAGATAAAACTCTTGAAAACAAGTAAACCTGTATCTTGTGTACTAATTGATAAGGATTTTACTCCGCCTAACTCTTGGACTGAGCAAAATCCAAATACCACTTTTTCTTCTCAATGCAATTAAGTAGATAGCCACAATTAATTTGTATTTAATTCAATCAGCCTTTTTGCGCTGCACTTCGTTAAAAAGCCTCG
>JAKVCT010000003.1 GCA_022448995.1 Saprospiraceae bacterium | reverse complement strand
TCACGAGGCTTTTTAACAAAGTGCAGCGCAAAAAGGCTGCTTGAATTAAATACAAATTAATTGTGGCTATCTACTTAGAGACCTTTTATTTTTTAGAAGAGTTCTACTTCACAAATACGATTAATCACTAAATATCGCTGCATTAGTTTCGTAAAAATTCTTCAAAATATTTTATATCAATTCTACAATTACTTCTGATCATTTACTAAAAATCGTGATGCAATACTACAAAATTATATTTGGCTTGTAAAGAGTAAAACAGAGGTTTAAGTTTTTTTTCACAAAAAAAACTCTTTAATCCCCAAGAGGACTAAAGAGTTTTAGAATTATATAGACATTTTTTTGTGCAAAAAAGCCTTATCTGATTTCATATGTATAATTATTCTGCAATTACTTGCTCAGCTGCCAAAGATAAATTATTGTTTAATACTTCGAAGAAACCACCTGAGATTTTCATTTTAGTAACCTGCTTATCTGCTGCAGTAATCATAACCTCTCCCTCTCCTAGTGCAGAAATCAAAGGCGCGTGATTTACTAATACTTCAAAATCACCATCTACTCCTGGCAAAACTACACGTTCAACTTCTCCCTCAAATGCTTTCTCATCAGGTGTTAATACAATTAACTTCATAGTAAGTTATATTTATTAATAGTCCATATTTTTTGATCTCTATATAATGGGCTCCAACAAAATTAACCTCAGAGAAGTAAACAGAGCTGAATATTATAAAGTATGATGAGTAGCGAGTTGAGTACCATTGAGGACTCAAACAAGCACCCTCTCTACAGACTATAGGTTATAATATCTAGTAATTATCCTTGAGCTTCTTTCAATAATCTCTCTCCCTTCTCAATTGCATCTTCGATAGATCCAACTAAGTTGAAAGCTGCTTCTGGATACTGATCTACTTCACCATCCAAAATCATATTGAATCCACGTCTAGCATCATCAATATTAACGAATACACCTTCCAAACCAGTAAACTGCTCAGCTACGTGGAAAGGTTGAGATAAGAAACGTTGTACACGACGAGCACGGTGAACTACTAATTTATCTTCATCAGAAAGCTCTTCCATACCCAAGATCGCGATAATATCTTGTAATTCTTTGTAACGCTGTAAGATGTTGATTACACGCTGAGCACAACGGTAATTATCTTCACCTACGATCGCTTCAGTTAAGATCTTAGAAGAAGAATCTAATGGATCTACCGCTGGGTAAATACCTAGAGAAGCTAATTTACGAGACAATACTGTAGTTGCATCCAAGTGAGCAAAAGTTGTTGCAGGAGCCGGATCCGTCAAGTCATCCGCAGGTACATATACTGCCTGTACAGATGTGATTGATCCTCTCTTAGTAGAAGTAATACGCTCTTGCATCAAACCCATCTCTGTTGCCAAAGTTGGTTGATAACCTACAGCTGAAGGCATACGACCTAATAAAGCGGATACCTCAGCACCTGCCTGTGTAAATCGGAAGATATTATCGATAAAGAATAAGATATCACGAGTTTCACCTGCATCAGCAGCATTTTGGTCACCGTCGCGGAAGTACTCTGCTAGGGTCAATCCAGATAGTGCTACACGAGCACGAGCACCTGGAGGTTCGTTCATCTGTCCAAATACGAAAGCGGCTTTGGAATCTTCTAACTCAGCTTCGTTTACCTTGGATAAGTCCCATCCACCTTCTTCCATAGAATGCAAGAACTCTTCTCCATAACAAACGATACCTGCTTCGATCATCTCACGTAGCAAGTCATTTCCTTCACGAGTACGCTCACCCACACCTGCAAATACAGATAATCCAGAGTATCCTTTTGCAATATTGTTGATTAATTCCTGAATCAATACCGTTTTACCTACACCTGCACCACCAAATAAACCAATCTTTCCACCTTTCAAGTATGGAGCAACAAGATCAATTACCTTGATACCCGTATACAATACCTCAGAAGATACTGCTAATTCTTCAAATTTAGGTGGTTTTTGATGAATTGATGTTCTAGGTACAGAAGCAGGAATGTCTGTTACACCATCAATAGTATCTCCTACCACATTCAATAAACGCCCCTTCACTTTGGAGCTAGTAGGCATTGAAATTGGAGCACCTGTATCTACTACCTTGGCACCACGCATAAGACCTTCTGTACTATCCATTGCAACAGTACGTACACTATCTTCGCCTAAGTGTTTTTGACACTCTAAAATGATTTTCTCACCACTAGGACGATAAAGTACTAATGCATTTAAAATCTCAGGTAATTTAGAATTAGGATCTGAGAAACTTACGTCTACTACAGGTCCAATAATCTGTTTGATATATCCTACATTTTCTGCCATAAGCTTGAGTGGACTTTAATATATGATTGATAATACAATTAGTTTAGTTCTAATTTTGTTGCCGCAAAAATAGTGATTTCTATCAAGAATCAAAAAAGTTTTTAATTAGAAGTTAAATTATTTCTTATTTTTCATTTTAACTACTCAAAGCACAAATATTTTACTAACCATAAACAGAAGATTATCAATAGTTTACAACAACTACAAGATTAGGCTTAAATAATAATTATTTTATAATCTTCTTTTTATATTATAACTTACCTTTAATTTGATGCCCCAAAATCAAATGAATATCTTCAAACAATAAAATAATTACTATATGAAAACAAAACATGAAATTGTAGAAAACTGGTTACCTAGATATACAGGTACAGCGCTTGACGAATTTGGATCCTATATACTCTTGACCAATTTTAGTGGTTATGTAACACTCTTCGCTGAACAATATAATGTGCCCATAAAAGGTAAAGGTAAAGCCATGCAAACAGCTACAGCTGAAGGGATTACTATGATCAATTTTGGTATGGGTAGTCCAAACGCAGCTACAATAATGGACTTATTGAGTGCCATCAAGCCCAAAGCTTGTTTGTTCTTGGGCAAATGTGGTGGCTTGCGTTCAGATAAGAATAAAGTAGGTGATCTGATCCTACCAATTGCAGCAGTTAGAGGAGAAGGTACCTCCAATGATTATTTCCCGCCAGAAGTTCCTGCGTTACCTGCCTTTGCATTGCAGAAAGCGGTATCAACAACAATCCGAGAACATAACAAAGATTACTGGACAGGAACCGTTTTCACCACCAACCGTCGCGTTTGGGAACATGACGAAGATTTCAAAAACTATCTAAGACAGATTCGTTGTTTAGCTATTGATATGGAAACAGCAACATTATTCAGTGTAGCTTTTCGCAATAAAATTCCTGCAGGTGCTCTACTTCTAGTCTCGGATATGCCTATGGATCCTGAAGGTGTAAAAACTGCAGCTAGTGATAAGGTAGTCACAGCCAATTATGTAGACAATCATATCAAGGTTGGGATAGATTCCTTGAAGCAATTAATCAACAATGCACAAACAGTTCGTCACTTACGTTTCTAGTATTTGACTCTTCCACAACTTTTTGTTCCATTAGCAATGAAGACATCTTCATATACTATGGTTAGTAATTGATTGTCAATATAGCGCAGATGGCTATCATAATATTTAAATTTGATAATCAATTACTTACGAAAAGTTACCCCCCCCTTTTCTAGAAAAAAACCTCACAAAGCACTTCTTAACCAAAGTCAATGGAATTCTAATTAGCTTGCTCTAAATTTGTATGGTGATCACAAGTACTCTATTTTTTAACTCACAATACAATAGTCAATGGAAATGATGAAAGCAGTGCTTTTTAAGAAATATGGAAGCCCAGAACTATTAGAACTTGGTCAAATACCAATTCCTGTTCCTAAAGACAATGATCTTTTAATAAAAGTGCATACAACTTCTGTTACTTCAGGTGAAATCAAGATTCGTAGTTTCCGAAATATTACTCCAATCTTTTGGTTGCCCTTTCGCTTGGGTTTAGGTATTTTCCGACCTAGAAAGGCAATCTCTGTTTTAGGTTTTGAATTTTCAGGAACTATCAATAAAATTGGTAAAGATGTAAAAAACTGGAAAATTGGTGATCAAGTTTTGGGATTTAAACCTTTTGCTGCTAATGCCGAATTTTTATGTATCCCTAGTAACGGTATAGTCGTAAAAAAACCAATAGATATCGGATTTGTAGAAGCTGCTGCCATTCCATTTGGTGCCTTAAACGCTCTGCATTTTTTACGTTTAGGCAAACTAGAGAAAGGACAAAAAATCTTAATCAATGGAGCTTCTGGTTTGGTCGGTACTGCAGCCATTCAATTGGCGAAACATATGGGGGCAAAAGTCACAGGAACTTGTAGCAGCAAGAATATAAACTTGATAAAATCCTTAGGGGCAGATCATGTTATAGATTATTCCAAAGAACAATTTTGGAACAAGAAGCAAAAATATGATTTGATTTTTGATCTGTCTGGAAAGCTTTCTATTACTAAAGCCAAAAAAGCACTCAAAAAAGAAGGTAAACTCTTGTTGGCTGTATTTGGGCTCTATGATTTATTGCAAAACTTATGGACTAAGTTTTTTAGCAGAAAGAAAGTGCACTGTTCTTTGGCAGTTGATAAACAAGAAGATCTAGAATATATAGTAGAACTTGTAAAGCAAGGTATCCTAAAACCAACTGTCGATCGGATTTTTCCATTAGAGAAAACCTCTGAGGCACATCAATATTTTGAATCTGGACAGAAACAAGGTAATGTAATTATTAAGGTGTCCAATTAGCGATTTAAGTAGGGAGATAATAGAGCACTTTGGGGTTAGCACTGCGCCAATAAAAAATGAAACTCAAAATTTAATTTCATCTTTCGAAATTTACCTTTTAGCCAGCCCCCTTCAGTCCATCACTAATATCACTTTGATTGGGTATATCTTCTTTTGATCCGAGAAAAAGATTCGGGTTTCACTCCAATATAGCTTGCTAATTGGTACTGTGGCACTCTTTGTAATAAGTCAGGGCGATGCTCTAAAAGGTCTTTATAGCGTTGCTCTGGGCTGTTCATAATATAACGAGTTAATCGTTTTTGGATCTTTGCAATTTCTTGCTCCAAGAAAATTCTAGCTAAGGACTCTAACCTAGGAAAACGGGTGTAAGTTGCCCGTTCTTTTTCTGAATTTACAACCAATAGCAGGCAATCTTCTGTACAGGTCAAATAATACTCAGAAGGCACTTGATTATTGATCGTATCAAAATTAGCAGCAATTTGTCCTTCTGTAAAGAAATCTACAGTTTTATCTTCTCCATCTTCTGTAAGATAATATTTACGGACACAGCCTTCCAAGATTTGATAAGCATTCGAAGTCAACATGCCTGCACGTAGCAAATCTGTTCCTTTAGCTATTTTTTGAACAACTACAGTTTCTAAAATAGCTATTTTTTCCTCTTCTGAGAGTTGGATGTATGCTCCAATTTGTGCCTCTATTTGTGCTAAAACTTCTTGACTCATTAATTTTATATTTCCTCAAATGTTAGAGTTTATGCTAGTCTCTATTAGAATTTTATCCCAAAACAGTAGTATCTGGCAAAAGTTTTTGTAAACGATTCAGAGCTTTCCAATCCTTGGCGATAGGATTTCCTCCCAATTCAATAGATCTTAATTGAGTAAGTTCTATAATTTCATCAGGAAGTTGAGTCAGTTGATTATGTCTAAGATTTAGTTCTTTTAGTTGACTGAGCTGCCCTATTTCCCTTGGTAATTCTTCCAAGCAGTTTCGTTCCAAATCTAGTGCCTCTAAACTACGCAGTTGACCAATCTCTTTGGGTAATTTTTGTAATAAATTAAGATTTAAGGATAAAGTTTCTAATTCCTGCCAATTACCAATGGTTGTCGGAAGTTGTCTGATCTGATTGTTTTCTAAAAAACAGTTTTCTAATTTAGTGAAATTTCCTATTTCTTTAGGTAATTGCTGAATTCTGTTTCCAGAAAGTTTTAGATAAATTAATTCCTTTAAAGCTCCAATTTCTTTAGGTAATTGTTCAACCCAAGTATTCGCCCAAGAAAAGTAAAGTAATTCTTTGTAATGATTAATAAAAATAGGGAATTCTTTAATTTTATGGTTTGATAAGACAAAAAATTGTTCCAGCTGCTCAAGTTTGCTAAATTCCTTAGGCAATTGTTGAATTTGAGTTCCCTCTATACTCAACGCCTTCAGATGAGTTAAATTTCCGATTTCGGCAGGAAGTTTTTGTAGTTGTTCTACTTGTATAATCAAGGTTTCTAAGTTGGTCAATTTTCCTAGACCTTGAGGCAAATTCTTTATCTGTTTGCCTTCTGCTACTAATTCTAAGGTTTCTAGCCCTGTAAACGCACTAATTTTATTTGGTATCTTTAATAGTCTCCTAAGATTGTTCCGTTCCAGTTTTAACGCTTTAATTCTAGCAACAGAAGTAGCAGGTAATGTATCTATTAAACGCACGAAATCCACGCGTTTACTGATTTTACCCTCAGCAAAACGTTCCAAGATTTGATATAGATCTGCCAAAGAGCTTTTTCCCATAAACCGCAAAAGAGGCTTATAATGATCCTCTGCTAATTGCTTGAGTTCAGGATTAGCATTGACTATAGTTAGTCCCAAGCGGAAGGTATCTTCTGCCTTTGATTCTAATAGTTGAAAAACACTCTCTGCTTCTTCAATTAAGTCCATGTTAACTTTGGAGTTTGAATTGATGCATCGATAATAACTTAAGTCCGTAACGTTTTAAAAATTTTTAGTACAAATCTCCAAAACCTCTCTTGTAGCATTTGATAATTTTCACGAAATATTATGACAAGTAAAAAACCTATTATGAAATTCAATAATTCCTATCATATAAAAAATAGTTCTTATTCTCCATATCTGCATTAGATAGCCTCGTGATCATTCATTAGCCCTAAGAAGTTTCTGACTTGATCTGTGAAATCCCAACTTCGTTTTACCACGATATCTCTCTTTTGAATTTCGTATAATATGGCCACTAAAGTACTTGAAATTAGCTTTAGAATTATCAATTAATTGCAAAAGCTTTACAAATCATAATTATTAGAAATAAATATTTGATAAAATAGTTTTACTTTTTACTAATTTTTACGGTCTATCAGTCCAATTCTATTACATTAGAGACTAATAATCAGAGTTTTATTACATTATTCTTTTTCACTTATTCTTTTCATGCTCAAGAATTCATAAGCTCTCAAAGACTCCATAAAGCAAAAGACCTACTTATAAGTCAGTGAATAGTGTTACAGGGACTTTTTAACTGCTGCTTATAACTTCCATACTTTGATAGTCTCCTAAAAAAGTTTGGAACTAAACTTCTAGGACAAAAAAAAGTAGAGCAAAACATAAAGTCTTACTCTACACAAAATCCCGTTATTCAAAGTAGATTTACTCTACAATTGCAATTAATTTGCCTTCATCAAAATTTAGTTGCAACTCATCTCCAAAAGGACTTTTATTGCTCCCTTCTTTCACCATAGTTCCTTCAAAAATTATTTCCAAGCTTTCTACTTCACCTTTGCTTTCTTTCTCTGCTTTTTTCAAAGCATCTTGCACTTTGTCTCTATCCTCTGGGGAAACAATTACACGTGCTTCCATTGGTGTTCCGTCAACATCTACCGCACAAAGTGCGATCATTGGCTTTTTACCATAAGATCCAGTTACACAGGCCTGTCCATTGAGCTTAACTTTCTCTTTTTTGTACTTATCGGTATCAAAGAAAGAAAAAAGTTGAACACCTGGTGTTTCTTTCATAAATGTTGCTACAGGTTTCAAGTATTCCGTTATGGCAGTTCCTTTATCTACAGGTGCGCTTTCTCCACCACCACAAGAAAATAAAGTCACTGAAAAGATTCCGATTAAGAAGATATAAGTTAATGTTTTCATGATAATTGATAATATTAGATTTTTATAAATTGGTTTATTTTTGTATTCCAAATCAAGTTAAACGTATCTGTTTGAATGATTTGTACAAGGTCATTTTTGCATTTTCGCTCTACAAAGCTTTGCTTTAGAGCAAGCTTATTATTGTCTAGGCTGTCTATGCTTAGGTTAATTTCTTTGCCTGATGGATGCTCAGAGCAATCCATTTTCAATTCACCCCTTAGTTTTAAGGGATTGGTATTTAATTTATTTTCAGTTCGTCTGTAATGATAAATCCGATGTGTTTCATCTGTCCTATCTCGAACGGTTGTCGAATTCTTGAAAATAAATTCTGTTTCTCCGTTGGATGTTAAATCTGCTTTTGCAATATATTGCCCATTGATTCGATAAGGATGCAGAAGATCTGGATCTAAATCATAATCTTGTTTTTGCATACAATCCGTCTGAATAGGGATATATGTATTTCTGCTTTTCTTGAATAGAATAGATGAATAACCATAATGATAACTTCCCCATTCTATAATCTCTCTAAATTCTAGGATACAAATTTCATCATCTTCATAAACTCGTTTTCCGCCTATTTTGAGTACAAAGGTGGGATTTTGTTCATGATAATTCTGATAATAAGTTCTAATGGTATCTATGTATTGATCCACTAATTGATCTTGATCTTCGCAATGAATTCGCCATAACTGAGGATCCACTTTCATGACTAAACTAGAATCATTTTTGATTGGTTTAATCCATAATTCTTGTCCAAAAGTATCTATTTCATAAGCATTTACAGCATCTACTTGCCAGTAATCTGATTTTTCTCGGTGGTATATAGGGTAGAATTTATCTTCATTATATACTTGAACAGAATCTCCTTGCAATTCTAAAATTCGCAGACTCAAGGTATAAGATAAACTCCCTCCTCCTAAATAATATCCAATCAAAAAAGTCTTATTTTCAGACACTTGTATCGGGTAAAACTGATAGGAAACTTGATTTCCTCCACTTGACCATACAATCTCATCGTTCTTATTAAAAATCCTACAATTCTGATAGATATTTCCTACTAGAGAGGTTTCATAAATACTAAAATCTGGCAAATGAAGTGAATTGTTAATCACTGTTCCATTTATGGTATGTACACGCTCATATCCCAAATGAGCCACTTCTTCTTGAAAGAGTATTGGTTGGTGCCTTTGCTCTCTTTCCTTCTCTATTTCTTTCTGTGTTAATTTGTTTTCTGTAGGGCGCTCACAAGCCATGAACCAACATAAGACAACAAGCATTAGGACTCCTAGTTGAGCATACATTTTTGTTAGGGTTAAAAGAGTTTATTACAAATAGTTTTGTATGCAAAACCACGAAGTGCTCAGCGAAGCTAATTACTTCTTGTACTGCTATTCTGCGTTATGTACTCGACTTTGTAGCGCTGCTACAAGTCTCCGTGCAACCTTGATTAGCTGCACAAGCGAGCAATTTATGCTCTATACAACTCCATTCGTAATAAACTCTAAAATAAGGAGGCAAATATTTTGGATACTCACCTCCCTGATTAGCCTTTGGTTAGTTCGGTTGTATAGACTTTCTTTAAAATTGTTAAGATATCCCTTACTAAATGGTTATTATTTACTCTTTATCTTCCCTTACTAATTGATTATCAAGCATCATTAATAGTCCATAACTCTTTCTTTATGAATTGATTTATCATCAATTTATTGCAGAAATTTCAGGTACTACAGTAACAAACAAAACTTCTAAAATTATTTTTAACACTGACAATCAATTAGTAAGGGAAGTATATGCATCCGTTGTTTACGGTTTCACGAAGATATCATCGCAGTGAATACGCTCAGACTCCTCAAAGTCGGTACTTGTGCTCATGTACATTGCCTCGTAAGTTCCTCCACCTGCATAATCTCTACGGAAACCAGCTGTGATGATACGACACTCACCATCTTTAGTTACTGCAAAATCTGTCCAGAGCATCTTTTTAGTTGGTAAATCGAAATCATTTTTATGGATTTTCCAAGTTTTGCTAACGATTACAGTACGCTTGATTTTCACATCTGGATGCTCTTTCATCAACATTGCACGCATTTTAGATTCCAAGCTTGAGTCCGTCATTCCAGCCTTAAGCATCAAGCGACCACGAGTCTTACGATATGCTTTTTGCTCTGCTTCTGTGAATTTGACAGTTACCTCACCTTCTGCTAACTTATCTAGTATTTCACTAGTATTATCATGATGTGTCAACCACATTTCTACCTTAATCTTGTGTGTACCTGGATTTGCATAAGCAAAGTATTCTCCGAAAAAGTCTACAGGATCACTTACATCATAATAGCGTTCCTCCTTTACAGGAATAATCTCAGTCCACCAGCTTGTCCAATTATCTACAACTTCTGTATTACGATTATAAGAAGCATATTCCTTGCGCCAAGTATCATACTCTTTTCCATTAATAAATACCTTGTATAGTAATTTTGCTTCTTGGCTACTTGCTGTGTATTCACGCGTTTCTACCCCATCTACTTTTTCCCCTCTCTTGCTACTGTAATAGAAATATTCCCAGTGATCTTTTTCCTTACCATCACGCTTTTCTCTAGCATACTGACGATAATAATTCCCCATAGATTTGTCGATATACATTCTCATGAAAATAGGTTTAGAAATACCTACTTCAGTCTTAATCTTAGACTCTTCTGGGTTATCTAGATTAATTTTTTCATTAGAGAATACAATTTTGTTTACGTATTTTTTGTGTAAGTCACTAGTGATTCCATCGTCTTTTACAGGTCCCGTCAAGAAAGCTTCTACTTTAGCTGCTTCTGCTTTTTCGGCAGCTTCTTTTGCATCTGCTAATTCTTTTTGATAAGTATCCCAGTGTTTTTGGTAGGTTGCCAAACGCTCTTCATATTGAGCCACATCATTAGGAATTTTCTTTTTTAATTCTTCTACCCTATTGCTAGCAGAAGATAAATTACTAGAATATTTATTTTTGTTAGCATCTTGCCAAACCTTGTTATCTATACAATATTGTAGGTTTTCTGCATAGCCTTCAAATTGTTTGATTACGTTTTGTGCTTTGTACACTGCATATACATCTTGATTATTATCCCAGTGAGCTTGGTAGGTATCATACCTTTTGCTAATCTTTTTGTAACTGATCGGATCTTTTTCCTTAACTTTATCTGCAGAGCTTTTGGCGCGTTTCAAGATATAGTCATATTCGTCCCCTTCATGCTCCCAAGTATTATTATCAATACAATGTTGCAATCTTTCCGCGTTTTCATTAAAGTAATTGATTGCAGTAGAGGCAGGACTAGCCGAGCTAGCACTTGGAGTGCTTTTAGTTGTTATCTTAGGTACTTTTGGTTTTTTTACTTTGATTCCACCAAACTGTGCATCTGCAGATGTGGTCAAAAGAAAACCACTAAAGGTTAATAAAGAAAGGAGTTTTATAATTTTCATAGTATAATTTTTTTGTGTACTTTCAGTCATTTAATGCTTTATTTCGATTACAAATATCGCTAATAAAATAAAGTTAGTAAAACCACATTTATAATTCAACTGAGAATCCCAAAACACTTTTTATATCACAAAGCATTCTATAACAACAAATTACAATCATGAAAGAGCCTTCAAAACACTTATTTAACTTAATTCACTCTTTGACAAAAGAAGAAAAAAGAAGGTTTAAACTATTTGCTAAAACAATGAGCAGTAGTACCCAAAACTACATTCTACTTTTTGACACAATTGCAAGACAAAAAGAATACGATGAAGTAAAAATCAGAAGGAAGTTTAGGGGAGAGAAGTTTGTGAAGAATCTGCCTGTTACCAAGAAATATTTATACAAATTAGTCTTAGATACTCTAACTCATTTGTACAAGCCCGAAAATCCAGAAAATAAGGTTTTGGATAAATTGCGCCAAATGGGAGTTTTGTGGGATAAGGGTTTATACAAACTTGCCAAGAAGCATTTAACAGAGTTAAAACAACTGGTAGCAGAACACCAATTGGTCTTCTATCAACCACGTGTTTTGGATTGGGAGATTAAATTAGAACGCAATGCCTTTGCCTTTAGCTCTACAAGTCCCGAGAGTTTAGACAGCTTTATGACAGCCTATAGAGAAGCTGGAGAAACCCTCTGTAATCTTATTCAATACAGGAATCTGAGCACTGAACTGCTTTTTTCTAGCCGAAAAGTTAGTTATACTCGAAAGCTAGAAGAACAGTTAAAGAACTTTATTGATCTTCCTGAGGTACAAGACGTAAGCTACGCTAATTCATTTGAAGCCATTTACTGGTTCTACACTATACGAGCATTTTACTATGCGCTTTCTCGCAATTATAAGGCATCTACAAAAGAAGGGATTAAACTCATTAGATTCTTTGAAGAAAATGAAATTTATCTACAAACTAATAGTATTGGGTATACCAATGCAATGAGTAATGTTTTATTTCTATCTTGTTTTGTCAATGCTTGGGATACCTTTGATCAAGTCTACCAAAAGATTCAGAATTATGCCAAAAATCCCTCAATTAAGAATCCTCAAACTCCAATACAGTTACAGTTTACGCTCTATAAATGTAGCCTGACAAAACATCGAATGGAAGGTTCTTTTGAGCAGGGAGTTGCAGTTTTGGAAGAGACCGAAGCGTTTATGGAAGAGCATGAAAATTTCTTTCCACTTACTAGCAAAATTCTAATTTCTTATTTGGGTGCCTACTTGCACCTAGGCAATGGTAATTTTGATAAGTCCTCTGATTATATTGATGCAATTATTGATTCTGGACCTAATATTTTTCCTTCTATCTATGGAGTGGCTAAGATTATGCGCCTAATTTTGCATTATGAGATGGATCAGTTTTTACTAATTCCATACACCGCTCGATCATTGTACAGATATCTAACCAAGAAAGAAGAGCTCTTTGATTTTGAGCGAGAAGTATTACGTTTCCTAAAAAAAATCTCCAATAAACCTTCCAAAAAAGAGGTACAAGAAATTTTAATTGAAGCCGAGAAACGACTAGTTTGGTTTCAACGTGTGGCTGCACCTAATCAACGTGAACCATTAGATTATTTTGATTATTTGTCTTGGACAAGAAGTAAGATCCAAAATAAGCCTTTTGCTCAAGTAGTCGCAGAAAAAAATCGTGATATTCTCAACCAACAACAATGAACAAGACCACTTATTTTTAAGTAGGTGGACATAATTAATTGTGGCTAGCTACTTACTTAAGTAGATAAGGAAATTAAACTTGATAAAAATTACAGAATATTTTAGGGGCTAACAAAGCGAAAGCCTCGAGAGATTATACGCAGTTTAAAGTTGGATTAAAATCGGGCAAAGATAACTAGGAGAATATCTGGACTATCAGCCGCCCTTTTCCTCTAAACCCACTTTTATCTAAATGGTTGTAGATAGGTGGACAGACTCAACAACCCAATTAAACAAACATAAAAAGTCTTTAGATCTGTTTATTTAGGAAGCCTTAGTATTGCAAGAGGCACAAATTCCTGTCAACAACATCTGACAATCGTCTACCTTGTAAAGTTCAGGTACTTTTACAGCTGGAATATGCGTGTGCTCTAAACAGAAAGTTTTTGCACATTTATTACACTTAAAATGTACATGATTATCCACGTGTTTGTGAGAATGATTGGCACAACTACTTCCACAAAGTGCATATTCTATCCTATCCTTATCATTGGCTATACGATGTATCAACCCTGCTTCTTCAAAAGCTTTTAGGGTACGATATAGTGTAACTCTGTCAAATTTATTGTCTAGTTCTCTTTCAATAATCTGATGGCTAAGAGCATGACCTTGACTCTGAAAAATTTCAATAACCGAACGTCTAATTTGTGTATTGCGAAGCTTATATTTCTTTAGTAATCCTTCTACTTGCATAGTCTCTTAAGTATTAAGAAGAAGTTTAAAAACATCTTTTGTTTACAAATATACAGTTATCTTAAGTTAATAGAAATTAATAAAGGTTATTTCTCCCAAAAAGGATCTATATAGAACCTAGAATTCACTCTAATTGTAGATTTTTGATCATTTTCTCCAAACCACCATTCCCCGCGCTGTAAGCACTAGAGACAAACAAGTAATTTAGATTTTCTCCCAGCACTAAAAAATGATCATAACGACTTTTACCAGATTGGTATCTCCATTTCCAAACCGTATGTTTGCCAATCTGTTCCCTTACAGGTATCTTAGTCAACTGAAAACCATCTAGCTCTTGAACATACTGACTAACTAATTGACGAATCTTCTTCTCAGAAATTTTAGGTAAAATATACAAACTTGCTAAATTCCCAAAACTAGGTTGTAAAGGTGCATATGTAGGTCCAAGCTTCGGTTTTGATTCCAGAGGAGCTGTACCTAAAAGACTTGAATCAGTATCTATAAATTGCTCTATATTAGCAAGAGATTCTCTTGGCATTACTTGCTGAGCATGCGGAGGAAGATCCACTCTGAAGTCCTCAAAAGTTAGAACTTCAATCGCTTGGTATAAATAATGTTTCTTGGGTCTGGCATTAGTAGTTTGCTTCTTATATCCATAAGGAAACTGTAGATGTACTCCATGAGCACTATATTCTTTCTGTTCTAAGTTTTGCATATGACTTTGCGCTTCTGAGTAATTAGCAAATAATACAATAAAAAATATTGCTATAGTACAGTAGTATGAATCATTTTTTTTCTGCATAAAATTCGTAGTGAATGTATAAGACTTCTCTTAAGTTAAGATTTTTTCTTTGTCAATAATTCCTTTTTTAATATTTTTATTTACATTACGTTAACGTCCCAAAGTTTAAGTGTAATATATTTTGTTTATAACGTAGTTTGAAAGCCCCCCTCTATACAACCAGTGTTTATTCCCCATGACCATTTATTTGTAGTAGTTAAGTAAGTAGATGCAATGAAGCAACTATTGTGTTCTCAACTTGAATTTGGTTAACTACTTAATCATCAGTTTACTATTGAGAGTAAAAAATCAACAAATTATTATATCACCAATAAGTAGACGGGTATAATTATACTTGTAACAATTCACAAGAGTTTTTGATGCTAAACGAACCCAACCACAAAGCACACAACGTAGTTAACCCTAAAGGGTTCATCGAAGCTAAACAACAGCTTGACTTTACTTTGTAAAGACCTGTGGGGTTTAATACAAAATAATTATGTCCACTTACTTAAATACATCATTACCAATGAATTTATTTACGAAAATTTCTTGCTTGGCACTTATTTTTATTTTTTGTCAACATACAACTGCTCAACAAAACCACCCATCCTGTGATGGTTCTCGTTATCGTACAACTGTTTTTTCGGATGTAGATACTACTCTTGCCGTGAAATTCGGAGAAAATACAACTATAGCTGGTACTTTTCAAGAGCTCTTTATGGATATTTATGAACCTGCTGGTGACGTGGTTACAGACCGCCCTGCGATTATATTAGCGTTTGGGGGAAGTTTTATTAGTGGAGATCGTAGCCAATTAAGTACACTTTGTGACAATTTTGCAAGACAAGGTTATGTTTGTTCTTGTATTGATTACCGCTTGTACGATGGTGCACTCTTTCCATTTCCAGATTCGACAGTTATGGTTGACGAAGTGGTAAAATCTGTTAGTGATATGAAAGCAGCAATTCGTTATCTAAGAAAGGATGCGGCTACTGTCGACTCCTTTGGTATAGACGCTGACTATATTTTTGTGGGAGGAGCTTCTGCAGGTGCAATTACAGCTTTGCATACTGCTTATCTAGGTGCTAGTGATAGTAGTAATATTCCTTCGTTTATTCAGACAGCTATTGATAACAATGATGGTTTTGAGGGTAATAGTACTATAGATAGTATGGATTATATCAACTATTCTTCTGATGTTCAAGGTGTAATCAATTACTCTGGTGCTTTGGCACGCTCAGTTTGGATTACAAATGACCAAACTCCTGTATTCAGTGTGCATGATGATGCTGATCCGATAGTACCTTATGGTCAAGGTTTTGCAGCTTTATCCGCAGGTCCATTTACCATTAATATTATATATATGGAAGGTAGCTTTGAGATTGAGGAAGAGCTTGATTCTGCTACGTTTAACCATGAACTGATCACTATTCCTAACAGTACTGGGCATGTGTCTTATTTAGGGGATCCAGTCTGGGAAGACAGTGTATTGACTTCGTCTTCTGAGTTTTTGTACAACGAGCTATGCTCTGATCTAACTTCTTACACGGAACTGCTTAAACAGTCTATTCAGCACACAGCTGTAGCTTTTCCCAACCCCTCTGCTCAAGATATTCTTATCCGATTCGATCAACAACCTTCTACATATAGTTTAGTGGTTTATGATGCTACAGGACGTTTGTTACAACAAATGCATAATCTTACTGATCAAGAAATTCAATTGAATAGAGCTGATTTTGAAACAGGACTTTATTTTGTTCAACTACGATTTGATGATCCATCCATACCTAGTATACAACAAAAAGTAATCTTTAAGTAGGGAGGTTTAGCTTAGAAAAGCACTTTGTAGCTCAATATTAAACAAACCTGTAATCATATATACACAATATATCTTATATAGATCACCCCGCTTTTGACCATAAAATGCAAAAAGCGGGGTGATTCATTTCTCTAACATCGCTATATCTAATTGACTACCAATTAACTACATCAAAACAAGTGCTCCCTAATTAATGTGCATTACTTGCACGCTGACGGAAGTTCTGATAAACAGCAGGATTTGTAATAATAATCTCATAGGATCCACCATTTTCTGCACGTTTCTTTTTGTCTTTATTCTTCATAGAAGTTACGGCAGCTGTATAATCCGGATTACTAGAAGTTGTCATCATTGTTCCATTCTGATAAGAAAAGTAATAATAATCTCCACCTGGTGATTCAAAATAGAGATTCATTACATCCCCTCGAGTAGCATCCATTTGGATTTCTACAGCCCCTTTGAGAACCTGTCCCAAATGCTTACCACCTAGAGAAGCTAACTGAATAGGTCCCTTGGTTACAAATGTCCCAGTTTTATCACTCCAACGCATGTCCAGTTTAGAGAAGAAAAAAGTATGTTCAAAGTCATTTGGTAGTGGCATACGCTCATCTTCTTTTACTTTTTTCCACATTTTATCAAACTTCTTTTCGTCAGGAATAAACTCACGCATATAACGCTCTAAGTTTTTATTGCGCACTACATTATTATACAAGATCTTTTCTACAATATCAGGATCACTCGCTAAATCGTCATAAACCATATCTAATAGAGATGAAGGTAAATAGAAATCTAGATTCATTGCCATATCAAAACGATAATCACTTTCCTCATTCAAGAAGAAATCAAAGGTACCAATGGCATCTACTTTTACAGGATAAATTTTTGCGCCATTAAATCCACGATTAAAATCAAAACGTCCCTCTGCTACAACCTTACTATTTTTCTCAGAGATAGTCATTAACTTCCCAGACATAGCATCTTCTAATACTTTTGCAGAATCTCCAAATAAATAGACTTCTGTCTTACTATCATATTTAATAATTCCAGTAGTGGAAAATACACCACGATCAGATAAAGATTTTTTGGGAGCCAAGACAGCAGGATATAAAACCAGAGAATCCATACTAAGATACAAGCCCACATTTAAGGTTTCTCCCGAAGGATTCTTGGGATGATCATAAACAATAGATACGTCTTTTTTATCGATTCTAGAGTCAATCTCAAACCACTCTTGTGTAGGAATCACATCAGAATTGATTTTAGAGAACCCCTTAAATGTCAAATTTTTAGAATCTGCACTTAACTTTACCTCTCCCTTAAATCGAGTTCGTCTGTCTAGATAGAAACTATCATTCTCGTAGATCATACCACTTCCCTTGGTTACATACTTACCCGTTCCCTCTTGTGCTACCTGAATATTAGCAAACTCAATCTCCTGCTTCTGATGCTCTACATCAAACTCCAAAAATCCCTCTGCCTTGTATTCTGTTCTACTCAAAACATTGATAGTAGCTCGCTGAATCACGTGATTCTTGTTACTAGTGTCTGCAACAATCTCAGAATCAGTTAAAGTACGCATATGGGCACTTTCTTCAATTTCTACATGTTTGTCTTTGGGGTAAATAAACGCATCTGCTACGCGAATATGGTCAACTCCATCGATCTGCAACAACCCTGTATTTAAGTCGTAGTCTGCTTTTTCGCCTAAGAAAAAGAGTGAATCTTGACTCTGTTCTGTAGCTAAGAAAAAGCCCGTTTTTCCTTCAGAAGCATCCATAAATATATGTTGTGTAGCCATATCCCAATGGAAACGATCAAGAGACGTTTTGTAATTATTGTAAGGTAGGTCCGTACTTAGATCCTTCTCATTGGAAGTAAAATCCCCTCGTTGCTTTTCAAAGTCAACTACAGCATCTACATTATCATTCTCAAAACCTAAGCCTTGTTCTCCCATTGCGCGAATCATTACCTTTGTGGAAGGGGACTCAATTTTGGAAGTTCCAAACTTAAAATCTCCCCCAGGATTAGATTCTAATCTTGCTTCAGGCCAATCAAAAATTCCTTGTCCTAGCAATCCGTCAGGAGTCAAAGTCAAAGATCCCTCCAATGAAAAACTATCCTTTCCAAAAAACGAAAAAGGTACCCCCTCAACTACAGCAGATTCAATATGCATACTATCACTGTAAGGTGCCCAACCAATTTTCACCTGTTCTCCTGCAACTGATGGATATTCTACTCCATTTTGATTAGATTCTTCCAGGGAAAAACTATCTACATCTTCTGCCCGGAATAGTTCTGGTAAGAACTCAATGTACTCAGATTCAATAGTTGCCCCCAAGTAATTCAATCGTCCTAGACCAATTAACCCTTCATTACTTACCCCAAACAAACCTTTGAAACGCCCCTTACCCTCTCCTGGATTTTCTCTTAGATAAATAGGATATCCTTCTTCTCCATCCTTATCTTTGGTTTCAGCCTCAAACCCTAAGGATAAATCGTGATACATCATACGTAGCTCTTCTGTAACCTCTGGAAAAATATCAGCAGAGACCAAACGGCCATCAAAAATCAGATCATCTGGATCAATTTTATCCAAAGAATCAAGAATAAATGGTTCTAATTCATAATAAAAACTCTCTCGTGGGTATGTTCCTTCTCCTTGTCTGTTTCGTTTATCATAAAACACCTTAGCCTTGCCTAAACTTTCAAAAGAAGGAAGATAAGGAATACTATTTTTACGTCCAGACTTATTACTTGGAGCATCAATCAAGAGTAATCCTGTAGTTTCCTCAATAACACTATTCACAGGTTCTTTATGTGTAGAATAAATTCCTGTCATTGCATCTTGCATTCGTTGTGGTGTTGCCCAACCATTTTCATTTCTTGCACGCTCATAAATAAAAATATCAATGAAATTGATGGAATCCATAAAGACATCAAAGTTATTGTATGAGAAATGGAAGCCTTCCCCCGTAAAGTTTAGAAATCCACCTTTGAGAATTCCATCAAAATCCATATCTCGTCCCTTTTTCATCTTTACCTTTCCTTGATAAGGCTGAGCAATTACTTGCTGCGAATCACTCAAGGTAAAAAACTGCACCCCTTCTGTCTGAATAGCCCCTTCCTTGATATTCAGTACGGCATTTTCGTTTCGTTTACTCTTCTTGGAGGCTGTAGATTTCAGACGAATCATATCATAGTCATGATCTGTATCTCTGATATTACTTGCCTTAGCATAGTGAAAAAGCTTATCTCGCAGAGTTAAAGAAGAATCTACATCGTTATATACTGCAAAACCATCCTTTACCATCTCCAGAAACATATTTAAGGTATTTGATAAGTCATGAGAAGGAGCAGGGTTACTTGTTTTTTCCGTCAATTTTGTTACATCCAAGGTTGTATTCATGAAATTGTGGAAATTTGGAGAATTCTTGTAGTTGCGCGTCCCAAATTTTTCCTTAATGTTTTGCTCAATCTCCTTCATTTCACTTGGAGTCAACATCATTAACTTCTCTACGCGCTTATCCAATAAACGTGCTAGAGAATCTCCGTGCAATGTTCGTGGTTCACCATAGACAGATTCCGGCATTTCGCAAGGTACACGCATCTCTTCAGGAACTTCCTCACGCTGAAAACGCTCACATTCTAAATATTCCTCTAAGAGATTCTCTTCATTTTCCTCATTAAACTGGGCAATTTTTTCAGAATATAATGCAAACTTTACTAATGGATTAATAGTAGTAATGGTTTGATACTTTTCCCAAATCAATTTATCAAAGTAAGATTCTGAATCAAATTCCACACCAGAGGCATTATCCCCAATCTTAATATCATCGGTATCAATTGCCCATTCAATCTTTCTACAATTCATTTCTACCTCCTGCAATGAATTGTAAAAAGGTACTCTAGACTCTTGTGATTCCCCTCTTAGTAGTTGTAGATTACGGGTCTTGATATCATAGATACACTTGATATTAGGGTGATAAAGAGAATCAATCCCGTTGTCTGTATGTAAGTATAGAACAATCTCAGCCTCTCCTGATAAAATCCGTTCCCCCCTTGTAATATCAAAGTCCTCTGCAATAATCTTAGCAATCTGTTGTCCTTCTTTGTTCTCAATATATACAGTAGAACGTTCTGAAGAACTTCCATAACCTTTGACGACACTTCCTTGCATCGTAAATCCACCAACATAACTAACTCCTTCTCCAATATCCTCAATATCAATATCTCGCCTAGATGACTCAAAACGAGGATACGCTAAAGTTACGGGTAAACTGTACGTAATTTTTCCCTTATTATCCTTATTTTCCACCATACGTTTGATAATCCTATCAGATAAACGCCCTTCAATAGACATATTGAACACTGAAGGATAATTCAGTACGGCATTATCACAAGAATACTCTACATCTTTGGTACTAATCGTATAATCTTTGATATCACAATATGCATCCATTGAACCTGTTTGGTTCCACTCGACTCGTCCAGTTTCACCAATCCATTTTTCTTGTAGTGGAATATATACCCCTTTTGCATTGATAATAGTCAAGGAATCTTTACGATTGAAACAAACTAGGCGAGTATTTGTATAGTAAATTTTGAGCTGTTGATTTTCGTAACTCATTTTAAAATCCTGACTTTCAGCCTTCCATGTATGCCCTCCCTTTGACTTATTGTACAAAGCTCCTTCGTTAAAAAAGGCTAAAGAAAACTGTAAATAGGATTCAAAAGCTCGATATTTTCCCACAGGTACATCTTTCAGTACATCAATAGATAATTGAATCCAATTGTCAAAGTATTTAGTACTTAGATTATTGTTTTTAGCAAAGGTATTAACCGTAGCCAAGAGATGTCTAAAATAGGTGTAACGCTTCATTTTGCGCTTAACCATTGCATTTCCCAAAACATAAATTCCCTGATAATGCTGATCTGTAATTCGTCTAGTCTTGACATTTTTCTTGAACTCATCAAGAACTTTTAGAGATTCTTCTCGATTTTGATACTCCATGATTTCCTCTAACGATTTCATCATCACATCTGCCTTTAATGGAATGGCAGTAGTATCTACTTGTGCAAGAATGGTAGATAGACTTCCTAGAGAAAGTATTAAGAAAATAATTAGGTTTAGTGTTTTCATATTTGTTGTGTTAGTTGGTTGACTAATTATTAGACATCAGTCGTATATAAAGGACCAAGTAGTTAGATTGGGATAAGCAAGTAGTTCATCACTAATAATCAACAGCTTAGACAGGGTATGTTATTAGAAAAACAAAGGTACTGGAAGTTAATTATCAACTAATGATAACACTTTTACAGAGTCTTAAAATTTATTGTATGAAGTTGTTTAAGAATTAGATTTAATGCAGAAATTCAGATGATTTTTAAACAACTTCTATATACTAATATTGTGTTAGAGAATGATATGGCACATTTTGTTGCATAAAAAGTCTCTGTTTCTTTGAGAATGATCACGAGTCAATTCCTAATAACCATTTTTATTGAAGGTTATTTCACAGATCTTTTTGAAAAACCATAGAAGCCCACTGTTCTCTCTGCATAGAACGCTGAAAAGAAAGCCCATATTGTTTGGCTTTTTCTCTAATCATGTCTTGTTCTTCTATCAAGAAACCAGAACAGAATAACTCTCCCTCTGGAAGAAGACGTTTACTCAATTCATCCAAACTTTCTAAAATAGTATTGCGATTGATATTAGCAAGAATTCTACTATAAGTAGATGAGGTAATCTGACTGAGGTCACCATGCCCTACTTTGATTTTTGTTTCTGTAGCATTTTTGATACTATTGACCTTAGTATTCTCATAAGCCCAATAGTCAATATCAATGGCATCTGCATGTTTTGCCCCTAATTTAACTGCCAAAATAGCTAGAACACCTGTCCCACAACCATAATCTAAAACGTTTTGATCTGTCCATATGGTTTGGTTCATTTGCTTAATCATCATATAAGTTGTTGCATGATGTCCTGTCCCAAAAGACATCTGAGGAGTGATTAGAATTTCATGCTCAAACCTACTAGAAGGCTTGTGAAACTCTGCCCGAATCCTACAAAACTGATCGACACAAACGGGCTGATAGTCTTTTTCCCATTCTGCATTCCAATTCTGATCTTGAATCTCTTTTTTAACAATTTGGAGAGCATATTTTTGTTTTAATATAGAAAGTTCTTCTTGGAGTGCACTAGTATAGTTAGTTACAGCTAGATAAGCTATAAGTTGTCCTTGCCCTACTTCCTCAAATCCTGTAAAATCGTACGTGTAAAGGTGAGCCATGATTAATTCTGAGGAACAATCAAAATCAGAAAAATGTAATTCAATATATTGCATGTTGTACTTCTATTTAGAGCTTGATGTTGCTTAAAATTATCTTAATTATTCATCAATAGTTCGTAGATTTTTCGTAACTAATTGATAACCAATAGGATAAATAAAATTGATTAGATTTTATAAAATCCTGATTATCAAGCAGTAAAAAAGATATTTTTTCAATTTTAACTGCGTTGAGCCTTTCAGGGTTTGTTAGAAAATTAAAAAATCAACGAACTATCAATTCATATGAATGTAATTTGAACCAATACACTAATTTTTGACATACTCTTAGTAATAGTATGTAAGAATCTAAGCATACTGGGATAGAAATATTAAAGTTACATACAAATTTTGAATTTAGAGCATGTTTAGGCTTGAGCTATTGAACAGTGCCATTTAATCAAAGTAGAATATCCCTAACTAGGTACTTGTCATTAAGGGGTTAGGAATTGGAACTTGGTCGAAATAATTGCCCTAAAGCTAAAATACCGACTAAAGTCATTCCTATTAACGCTGTGAGTACAATCATATGTGTCCATTCCATCCCCAGATTCATTCGTTTGGCAACAATCCCAAAATATGCCCAAACAATCACTAGTCCATAGGCAGGATCTTTTCTTTTGCCAACAATATTTAAGCCGATCACTGTCCCAATTGCTAGCATTACTGTTGTCCAAATTTCTGGTAAAATTCCAAAAGCATCCCAATTAATATGAACTAGGAATGCAGTCGTATTGGCTATAGTAGCTACAGTGATCCAACCTAGATAAATACTGAAAGGTGCATGAACAAGGAGCTTCTCTTTTCTACTTACCTTTCGAATACCTATCTGTAGACGTTGATAGATGTAGATCAGACTGCCCAGTAATAAAAGCATGATAACTAACGATAATAAAACATATTGATAATGCCAAGCTACAATCCAAATAGCATTTGCTAAACAAGAGAAGAAAAATCCATAATTTAACTGCTTTAGAAATCCTAAATCTGTCTCTGTAGTTTGTTTGGAAAAAGCTTTCACATTCTGATAAACCACAAAAATTAATACCCATAAATAAATCACTCCCCAAATCGAGAAAGTAAATCCAGCAGGAACAAAAAGATTAGGATAAGCAGCAGAGAGTTCTCCTGTAGTCATCCCATTAAGTGGTAATGCATTGGCTAATGTGTTGAGCGTAATAGTCGCAATAAAACCTAAGGTATTGAGCAACGCCATCATGCGAACTGTCTTCATATATTAGTATTGTTTTAGAGTACTTGAATATGCTGAGAACAGCAAATCAAGCACTTGGTTTAGGAGCAGATTAAAATACATAAGTAGGTGGTCACAATTACTTTTTTACTTTTTCATAAACGCTGAAAGGTACTGCAAGGCGAATACTATATTGATCCTTCGGATTAAATTTCACCTTTTTAGATAGTCTCGTTAACAACCTATTCGTTTAGGATATATACTTTAGACAGTGATCTAGATACCCCAAAAGAACAAACTTGTTATGTTTTTTAACAAAAAAACATGATCTTTGTGGTTATGCTCACCTGTGCTTGAACTTGTGTGTCAGTAATTGATAAAGTTGTTAAAAAATTATCTTCATGGCATCAACTTCATTGTGCTAGTTTATTGTCTTGTCCTTAGATCTTAATCGTTCGTTGATTTTTAATTTGATAACAAACCTTGAAAGACTCCGTAAAGCTAACATCAAAGGTGCTCTGCAAAGCAAAAAAACCTACGAACTGCTGTAAATAGCTAGTTTTAGACATACTCTTGTAATAATTAGGTCCACCTACTTACTTAAATCACCAAAATAATTAGAAAATACTATGTTTTTACGAATACATCCAGATAATCCTCAGCCACGTAAGATACAGCAGGTTATCAATATATTAAAAGATGGTGGAGTTATTATCTACCCTACAGATACAATTTATGGTTTGGGTTGTGACATCACAAATAATAAGGCAGTAGAACGTATCTGCAGAATTAAGGGTATCAAGCCACAGAAAGCCAACTTCTCTTTTATTTGTAGTGACTTAAGCAATATTTCTAACTATACCAAACCGTTTAGCAATAATATATATAAGGCTATGCGACGTCTACTACCTGGTCCCTATACCTTCATCTTAAATGCCAATAATCAGGTTCCCAAGATGCTAAAAAATAAGAAAAAAACAGTGGGTATACGTGTTCCCAATACGGCTATTGTTCAAGAACTTGTTGAACAGCTTGGAAGTCCACTTATGTCTACCTCAATCAAGAATACAGATGATGATGTCATCGAATATCCAACTGATCCAGAGGATATCTGGGATGAGTATAAAAATCTAGTAGATGTAGTAATTGATGGTGGTTTTGGAGGAAATATTCCGTCTACTATTCTAGATTGTACAACAGGAAATCCTGAGCTTATTCGAGCAGGTTTAGGAGATTTTTAGACAAAAGGTCTAAGAATAAATGATAGATGAATTTATGAGTATTCGAAAATCAGTGTAAAGCTACTTTCATACAAGCTCAAAGCATTTACTGGTCGTTATTGGGGTTGACAGGCATCTAAAACGGTTTCAATGTCTCTCATATTTGTAAAACCATTGCTATTGCCCCATGCATTGTTGATATAATTCAATAGATTAGTCATTTCTATCAATGTAATTTTGGGATTTGCTGGCATCGCATTGTTAAACTCAATGCCATTTACCAACATTTTCTCATGCGCACCATTTCGAATTAGGCAAGCAATAGCAGCACCACCATTGCGCAAATAATCAGAATTGGCCAAAGGTGGGTAAAGCTCCTCTAACCCCTTGCCATCTTCCATATGGCAGTTTTCGCAATAGGTATCATAGACCAATTTTCCGTCACCATACTTTTGACCACAAGAGCTCATTAATATAACACCTAGAAGTATGACAAACAAGACTTTATAATTTTTCATAAAAAAAGAAACATTTTTTTACTTTTTCCTTAAAAAAGAATATATTGTTTTAAGGTTTTACTTTGATATTTAATATTTTTTCTAGTTAGAGAACTATAGAAAAGTTGCTTAATAAATATAGATTTTATGGAGAAATTGTTTAGCAACAACGAAATTGGTAGCTAGCCACAATTAATTTATATTTAATGATGTCCACCTACTTACTTCTTGGTTTAAGCATTGTTTTTAAACACTTATTTATCATAGAAGTTGTTTAAAAATTATCTTCATCAGCTCAAAACCACGAAGTGCTCAGCGAAGCTAAAATAGGCTCAAATTGGCGAAAAACCTCTGATTTTTTGTACTAAATCTAATTCTTAAACAACTTCATATAGAATAAATTATCCTATTGCAATATAGATCTTTAAACTCACGTTGTAAAAGACGAAATCTACTTTCTGTACGGAATCGCTGTTTGACAGCTTATTTATGCAAACTTCTTATCCAAAAATATAACAACATGCCATCAATCAAAGTTTTAGTTTTAGGAATCTTGGCTTTCTTTAGCTTCAAACAGGTTTCTCAAGCACAATTTCGCTATTCCAATTCTTACTTTGAAGCAGGAATAATGGGAGGAATTATGAATTACTCCGGAGAATTGACCAACTCTATCATGGATTTCAAGCATGTTCATCTAGCAGGTGCTATTTTCGGTCGATACAATCTAAACCCATTTGTTAGTTTCCGTGCACAGTTGGCACTAGGTAGCCTATCTGGAGATGATAAAGATGCCAAGGAGTTGCGCAACCAAATCCGCAACCTTCATTTCCGTTCACATTTATTTGAGGGTTCTCTAAATGTAGAGTTCAACTTATTGGGTTATCGTCCAAGAGGACATGAACGTATGATATCCCCTTATGTCTTTGTAGGAATTGGTATTTTCAATATGAATCCCAAAGCTCGATTTTTTGACCCAACTCCAGGATTGGGTGAAGATTGGCGTCCACTGCGCGATTTTCGTACAGAAGGACAACAAGATGCCTTTCCTGATTTAAATTTGTACAACAAAACTCAAGTATCTATTCCGATGGGTGCTGGAGTAAAATTTGCGATCAATAGTCACTTGAATCTTGGAATTGAAATTGGATTCCGTAAAACATTTACGGATTACATTGATGATGTATCTAATACTTATATGTATGATGCATTATCGGATCAATATATGTATGAGGCTGTGGGTGAAACTCCTTATAATGCTGGTTTCTTTGGGGATAAATCAGCTAGAGAATTGATGGCAGATAGAACTCCAGAATATGTTTGGGAACAAGCTGTAGCTAACGGAACAACTGTGGATCCTTTTGGTGTTTACTTATCTGATCCTAACAACTATGCAGATTATGAAACTTATGTAGTCCAACGTGGTGGTAAATTGCAACGTGGAGACAAAGCACAAGATTGGTATGTGTTTACAGCTATTTTTATCTCTTACAATTTTATTGATAATGGTTTGGTAGGTGCACGTAAGCGTCGTAAGCGTAAGGCTGGATGTAAGAGTTCTCGGTTTTAGAATAATAAGAATTTAATTCTAATAATATATATATTGAAGGGATTGTCGTTGATTCGGCAATCTCTTTATTTGTTTTAAGCAAACTTTTTCCACAGTGGAACAAAACCTAGTTTATACACTTCGGGATTACTATCCTGATTTATCAACCAAAAGCTTGGAAGCACTAAGCAAATGTACTCGTATCCTGCGTGTAGATAAAAAAACACAACTTGTTCGGGAAGGTCAATACGCACATCACCTCTACTTTGTAGTGGAAGGATTAGCACGCGCCTACTACCTCAAAGATGGTCGAGATCTTTCCGACTGGTTTGCCTTTGAAAAGGAATTTATCTGTCCAATCCAAAGCTTCTTTTACGGCATTCCTAGTCCACATTATATAGAGACCTTGGAATCGTCTGTCCTTTTAGCAATCCCTAGAGACCAGATTAATCTATTGTCTGATGAGTATAGAGATATTGATCGTTTAGGTAAAATAATCGTCACCCAAACGATGCTCACCCTACAAGAACGTGTAACTGCCTATAGGTTTGAAAATGCTCAACAAAAATATCAACATCTACTCGAACAACGTCCAAGTATCGAACTTCGTGTTCCGCTGATTCATATTGCTTCCTATTTGGGTATAACCATAGAGACCTTGAGTAGAATTCGTAACGCCAAACGCAAAATTTGATTTAGATCAAATGAGGCTTAGACTTTTCCATCTACCTTTGTTTCATGAAAAATTTACATCGAATCACTGGTATTATTGTGGCAGTTTTTGTCTGCATCCATCTATTTAATCATGCTATGGCAGGATTTGGAATTCAAGCGCATCGGGAATGGATGCAGCTTTTTAGAAAATTCTATTATTTGCCCATTGTAGAAATATTACTTATTGGAACTTTTGGTTTTCAAGCAATTACAGGAATTAAGTTATTTCTAAAACTTCGCAAAAAAGAGAATAAATCTCGATTAGATCAGTTAAAAATTTACTCTGGATTGATCTTGGGATTATTTTTGGTACAACACATTGGTGCAACATTGGTACAAAGAATCTTAATGGATTTAGATACCAATTTTTACTTTGCTGCTGTAGTGGTTAACCAAAGTCCTTTGCTCTATTATTTTGTTCCTTACTATTTTACAGGAATTATGGCTTTTGGCTTGCATATAGCAAGTATTCATCATTCTAAAATCTCAAAAACAGTGGGTTTGAGAACAGCCAAGTTACATTTTCTAGGTATCCTCAGTTTCTTTTTTATTTTAGCTATTTTTATTTTATTTGTATTCATGGGTGGATTATATCCAATTGTTATCCCTCAAGAATATCATCTATTTTAGTTATCGCGCTATACATTAAATTAATAATTCATTAATTTTTTTAATAGTTAGGCGATTGCTTATAAAGCATAAATCGCTTATATTTAAACAACTCGTACACAAAGAAATACCAAACCCAAACCCATAAAATGTATATCCTAATCCGTTTCATTTGTTTATTCCTATGCCTACACTTAGGATCTATTCAAGCACAATTCGCAGAATTGGGTATATTTGGTGGTGTGCTTAGTTATCATGGAGAATTGAGTCATCAATCACTGCTCGTACACAGTAAACCTTGTTATGGTTTTTTCCTTAGGTATAATACACATCCATATTTAGCAACACGGATTCGTTTTCTTCATGGCAGCTTAGTGGGCAAAGATAAATTAGCAAAAACACCTGAAGATCGACTAAGAAACCTAAGTTTTCAATCTAGATTAACTGAATTGGCTTTAATTGAAGAGTTTAATCTGATCCCTTTCTATCCCAAAGATAAAAGTAAATTGACTAATTTATACATCAGTATAGGTATTGGTTTTTTCTTGTTTGACCCCAAAACAGAGTATGCTGGACAACTTATTCGCTTGCAGCCCCTAGGCACTGAAGGTCAAGGGCTCAACTTGTATAAAGATAGAACTCCATACAAACTCTATCAACTCTCAGTTCCTCTAGGTTTTGGAATGAAATATAGCCTCAATAAAAGAGCTAATCTTGGTCTAGATATTTCGTATCAATTTACATTTACAGATTATATAGATGATGTGAGCACAACTTATGTTCCTCCTCGCGATTTAGAGAGCAATGGCGAAATGGCAGTACGTTTATCTAACCGTACAGAAGAATATACTGGGCTAGATGCTAGTTACCTCAATGGTGAGAGACGAGGAAATTCGAATAATAAGGATGCTTATTGGTCATGGACCTTATGCTTCTCTTATAATCTCTACAAAAAAGTCCCCTATTCCTCCAAAAAAGATAAAGCTAAAAACCGTAAACTCAAAGCTTGGTTCTAAGTACACTGTAAACTAAGTAATTGCTGAGCATACTCTAAAATGGAAGCTTGGGGTTCAAAACTTGCCAATTGTTTACACAATTCACGCATTTGCCACCAATCTTTATTTCGCTTGCAAGTCTCTAAGCGTTTTGTATAAATTTTTAATAATAATTCCTTCGCAAAATCAGTCAATTCATCGTACCAAGACCAATACAGTGCCACAGATCCACGTTGCTTATAGTTGCGATGTTTAATGTAATTATACTCATCTAAAAGTACCCAACACAGTCGCTTACACAAAGTTGCACAACCTAATTCATACAATTCAATCAGGTAATCAATCAATCGCTGAGCACCAAATACAATAATGGGTTGTGCTTTGAAAATACATTCATAATCAGACTCTCCTGGATAACCATATTCGGTATAAAGTGGATTAACATAGTGTGTCACTCTAAAATGAATATCTGCTAAGATGGTTAAAAATACTTGCTCAAAGTACTTATTTGCTATTTTTTGTCGTCGTTGTTGCTGGTACTTAATTCCCAGTTGTTTGAATTTCTCAATCAATTCGGTAACTGCAAAAACACGTAACATTCTATGTTTGAAGACAAATTCAGAAATATGTGGATTATAATAATTGAGTAGCATCTTTTTGTATAAATACCAATATCTAAACTCTTGTTCTGATGATTTCTCAACGAAATTGTGTTCTTTTAGGTAAACGGCATAATCTAGATAGAATAGATGTGGATAGCCTGTTATATTCGCTTTATGTGCTTTGTTATAATAATGTGTCACTAAATTATGCTGCCCTTTTTTCTCATAAATCTTAGCTAAGTTGGCATAGGCTTCAGATAATTCTATACAATTTCTAAAACGTTTTTTGGGCTTTTGCCAAAAATTATCTTCCCAAGGATAAGTATAGTAGCTATTATCTCGGTATAAACTAATGTAGGTTTTATGGTAATGAATTGCCTGATTCAGATTGGGTGTTTGTGCTAAAATCTGTCCTAAATAGAATATACTATCGGTGTATTCTATGTACGTTTTCCTAATAAAACAGCTGTCAATTTTCTCTGTCACAAATTCTTCAAAAGCTTCTATAGAGTCTAGTGGAGCATGTTGTATCAACTCCCACAGAAACTTAATTAACGCTTTCTGATCTTCATCTTCTGGGTTAAAGTTAGAGAAGACAAAAGGTGCAATTTTGTGCAATAATTTCCCAACCTGCTTTGATTCTAAGGCTGGATATAAAATGTATGCGGCCACTTTAATATTGATTAATGCACAACTGTTGAGTAGTCCTGCTAAGGCTGGCTGATGGATCGGTGCTGCCATGATCGAAACGCTGTAAACAACATCTAATTCAAATAATTATTATGAATCGAGAATGCATAGAAATGTCAGTATTGTATCCAGGAGAAGTGGGTTCAATACATAATCTTGCTGCTACTAATTCTGTAAATAACTACAGAAAGTAGATGTTAGAATATTAAATAATAATGAAGTTGTTTAAATGAGCTGGAAAGAGCCAATTTTTAATTAAAAATTGGTGGGGAAAGTAGGTGCTAATCACCTAAATGGGGTTAATTTGAAGAGTAACATGACAATATTATTTTGAGCGTTTTATCTCATTGTAAAGTAAAAATTACTTTATGGACAATAAACTTTATTACTGTAGTTCGTGAAAATTTTGTAAAAAAGTATAAAAAGTCACGAACTATTGTTTATTCAGAAAACATAAAAAAAAGTAGCTAATATAGACTATCTAATAATCTACATTAACTACTCTATAAAGACTCAAAAACTGTTTTTAGTTCCTAAGCTCTGCCATTTCTATTCATTATTTTCTTCTTGCTGATTTTGATCAACATCTGCTCTATCTTCATCTAAAGAAGATAATTCCGTTGTACTTTCCTCTATGACTGGATTAGGTTGTTCAGATAGTACTTGATTCACAGGTTCTTTCTCCTCATGAGTCTTTGCTTCTTTCCAATCTGAAGTCTTGGGTGCTGTATATTGCTTATCCACACTCGTAGTATCTCCATTTTCTAAAGGAATTTCCTCATTTGGATTCACATCCTTTTCTAAGGGTAGCATTTTATCCTGAGTTGGAATACCTTCCTTTTTAGGCAATGATTCCTGTGGTCTTTCTTGTGAAATATTATCACCTTTAGGAATTTGATTATCCTTATTCGAATGCTGCTTAGAAGGTTTTTTTTCTGTATGTTTTTTATGCATCCCCCTAGTATCTTCATTCTCTAAAGGCATCTCCTCATTGAGCTTAGCTTGTTGTTG
This sequence comes from Saprospiraceae bacterium, assembly GCA_022448995.1. Taxonomy (GTDB): domain Bacteria; phylum Bacteroidota; class Bacteroidia; order Chitinophagales; family Saprospiraceae; genus JAKVCT01. The sequence continues at coordinate 49,318 of JAKVCT010000003.1, read as the reverse complement.
CGGTTGCTTTTGATCTCCTTTGGATACCTGTTTTTTGGGCTGCTGTTGTTTTTTTTCCCCATCTTTTGGATGGGTAGACTTTGGCAAGTGCTTTTGTCCCTTTTTATTAGGATTTCCTTGCTGCTGCTCTACACCTTCCTTTGAAGATTTTCCTTTGGGCTGCTTTTTATGGGCTACCTGCTCTTTTCTAGGCGGTTGATTTTTTCCCTTAAGAGACTTATCCTTATCCTGATTACGGTCTTTTTTAGGCGGGATAGTCATATTATTGGATTTAGCCTTATCTTTTCCTCCTTTTTTGTGTGCATGTTTCCCCCCCTCAAAATTATCTTCAATCTTTTCAACATCTATCTGTTCGACTGGATCTGCATGCATTTCTAAGTAACGCTTGCGTGTTCTAGAGATATCAATGGCAGTAAATAAAGCTGCACGAAAAGAAGCTGGCGAAGCTACATTCTTACCTACAATATCATAAGCAGTTCCATGATCAGGAGAAGTTCGTACAAATGATAAACCTGCAGTATAGTTGACACCTGCCCCAAAAGATAAAGCTTTGAATGCAACTAAACCTTGATCATGATACATTGCCAAAATTCCATCAAATTTTTTATAATTTCCAGAACCAAAGAAACCATCTGCAGGATAAGGCCCCAAAACTAGGATTTCTTCTTTTTGTGCCTGCTCTATAGCTGGCAATATAGCAGTTCTTTCTTCTTTACCAATATTACCATTATCCCCTGCATGTGGATTTAATCCTAATACCGCAATCTTGGGTTTGTTAATCCCAAAATCCATTCTCAAGCTTTCCTCCAAAACCTTAATTTTGGCATACACACGATCTCTAGTAACTAGCTCAGCAACTTCACTGATCGGAACATGGTTGGTAACTAAACCAATACGCAATTCACTATCAATATCAGGATCTCTGCTAACCATTAGCATTACACTTTCCTTCTTGGTAGAACGTTGAGTCAAAAACTCAGTATGTCCCATATACGGAAAATTGATATGTTGCATTGCTTCTTTATTAATAGGTGCAGTCACCAAAGCGTCTAGTTTTCCTTGTTCTAAATCCTTGGTTGCTTCATCCAATGATAACAATGCGTATTCTCCACCTTCAGGTGTAATCTGTCCTAAATTAATCCGTACATTCTCAAACCAACAGTTTACCACATTTACAGCATCAGGCTTATATTGCTCTATATTCCGTATCCCAAATGGACGTACCTCTTTCAAACGTACAATATTCTTGTGATAAGAAACTACTTTGGATGAACCATAAATGATAGGGGTGCATAACTCCAAAATACGCTTATCAACTACTGTTTTAAGAATAACTTCTAAACCTACACCATTAAGGTCTCCTATACTAATTCCTATTTTGGGTCTAGGATCATCTATCATTGCTTGAGGATAATTATCTTGCTCCTCGTTCTGATTATTATTTTGATTATTATTTGACATACTTCTCTGTTTTTTAACAACGTCAATACTTACACGATCTAGTTCACAAAATTTCTAAAAAATTCTACCAACAAGCGCATACCTGCACCTGTTCCACCTTTCGTTTTGTAAGCATCTTCTTTGTGCATATAAGCGGGACCTGCAATATCAAAATGCAGCCACTCATAGTCAGTAAAATGTTCTAGGAATTTCCCTGCTGTAATAGCTCCTGCTCCGCCACTTCCTATATTTTTTAAATCAGCAATATCTGATTTCATTTGATCTCCATATTCATCCCATAATGGAAATTCTACCAAACGCTCATAAGTCTCAAAACCTGCTTGTTTGACTTGTTCCTTATAAGTTTTTTCAGCAGTTCCCATCAATGCCATAGCATGTCCACCCAATGCTCTAGCCGCTGCACCTGTTAAGGTTGCAAAATCCATTACTAACATAGGATCATATTGCTTAGCATAATGTAAAGCATCCGCTAAAAGCATCCGCCCTTCAGCATCTGTATTCAATACTTCTACTGTAGAACCACTCAACATCGTCACTACATCTCCTGGTACATAAGCATCTAAACCAGGTCGGTTATCACTAGAAGGTACCAAAACGATGAGGTGTACAGGAAGTTTTAGTCCAGCCACAGCATACATAGCCCCAATTACAGCAGCTGCTCCTCCCATATCACACTTCATGAAGTCCATAGAATTAGGTGTTGGCTTCAGACTCAATCCTCCTGTATCATAAACAACTCCTTTGCCGACCAATACAATTGGTTGCTCATTCTGTGCATTCTCTGGTTTCCATTCTAGTACAGAAAAAGTTGGGGGTTGTACACTTCCCTTATTCACTGCTAATAGCCCGCCCATACCCAATTCTTCTATTTCTTCTTTATGGAATACTTTGGTACAGAAACCTGATTTTTCGCCCAAACGTACAATCTCTTTACTCAACTGCACTGCCGTCAAATAAGACAAAGGTTCGTTGACCAAATCTCTAGTTTCACAAGTAGCATCTACAATTACTGCTAAGGTTTGTACTAAGTCTGCTGAAAGGGCATGTGTATGGATAGAAAGTGTTTGGAAAGACGAACGATTGGGTTTCACGTTCGTGAAATATTTTAAGAATTGATAGTTGGCTAAGCATAAACCTTCTGCAAAGAAAAAGGCTTGTTCTTTTTGACTATAATCTAATAAAGTAGCTTCCTTTATGTTATAGTGTTTTAATCTACCTAAGCGTGTTGCGCCTGCTCTACGTACGGCTTCTTGCTCTTGGAATTTATTTTTCTTATCTGCTAAGCAATCTATAAAAATCCACTGCCCGTTTTGTACGAGCTCGCAATAGCTGCTACCAGATTCTAAAGTCTGTTTTAGGAATTGAATGCTGTTCTCATCTAGAAATTCATTAGCCCAAGCTAAATTTTCTTTGTTAGTCAAAATAATTAAAGTGCTTTGCTCGTCATAAGCGTCTACACTCTTTATGGTGGTTGATATTTTCATTAAACTCTATATCTTGGTGAATGTCTATAATGCCAAATTGTATACATTTTTATTAGCATTACCTAAAAATATTAAACCACGAATATAAGGAAGAGTTTTAACATATACTTGCTATGAGGATCTAGAACTTATCTAAATATTAGGTTTGAATTTAAAATTTGATTGTTTTGGATAGATTTTCAATTACTTTAGATCATTACCCCCATAAAAAAAAGGTGGCAGCCGCTCTTACCTTACGACTGCCATGCTCTTAATAGGACTCGAACCTATGACCTTCTGTTTATCAGACAAATGCTCTAACCATCTGAGCTATAAGAACGACCTGAAAACTCGGTATAAAATATAACTTTCGGTTTCAAATGATGCCTTTGCTCTGCCACTGAGCTACCACCCCATGAGTTGTTAAGTTTAATCTTAAGAATTCGTCTTAAGAATTTGTGGAGTGGGTTAGAATCGAACTAACGCACTAGGCTTGTGCAAAATGCTAGTTTTATACCAAGATAATTGAAACTTACACTACAGAGCGATACGCTAAATCTGAACCAATACATCTCGCTGTATCTTTTGCGAGGGCACTGCTATTACACTAAAGTTTAGACTAAAGCTGGCTCTATATTGTATGTAGCATTAATTAATAGTTCACAACTTTTTGTTTTTTTATAAATCATGAACTATCTTTTATATCTTATTAGGGCAGCACTAAAGTACTACCCTTCTCTTGTTTCTTTTATTCAGAGTGGCATTGAAATACCACCCTGAATGTTGTATTGTTTTATTTTTATAGGGAATTTCCATTGATGAAATCAAATAGTTTTTGTCCTACCTTCACGTTATTTACTTCTACACTATTTGCTTTGGAACGAGCCACTTTAACGGCATCAATCAAGCGATTGACACGCTGTATCATTTCTTGCTTTTTCACTAATGGAATACGCCCAGAACTATTTACAGTTTCATATTTACCTACTTGGAAATCTAAGTATAATAATTCTGTTTGTGCAGGATGTTTCTCTGTAGCTTCGTATTTTACGATAACTTTGGGACGTTTCACAGAACGGAATTTTACTTCTTCTTCTGTTTTATAAACACCTTGTTGCTCATCGAAATACCATTTTTTAGTTGGATCTAATTCTGGAATATCGTTATATAATTCCTTCAAACGATTTAGATGTGCCTCTAATGCTAATAAGGAAGTTGCTGAGAAGGTTCCAATCTTCACCCCATCAATTTCTAACTCTGCTTGTGCTTTTCCAGAACAGTTAGTTTCTTCTTTAGAGATATTTGCATCGATTCCCTGAATGATCGTATCCTGTGCATGTTGGATTGTCTTAGCAACGGTACTCACTATCTCCTTACGCTCATCAGGAATTTGCTCTGCGTTTTCCTCCAATGCCACATAACGCTTCACCATTCCATCAAAATAAGGAACTTTCTTTGTAAAAAGTTTACGTGTATCTCCGATAATTTTAGTTGCTTTATGTTTGCGATCTTGCTCTACGGCGAGTAACTCATGTAATTTATTAGCCATGATTTTTATTCTATTTGGTTGCTTAACATTATCATTTGGGGGGATAATGTTTCCTCGGTTAATTAAAGGGTTTTGTTTATATCTTTTTTAGTACGCCTCATCCAACTGGCAAACTAATAAAATAGTTCACTGAAATAAGATTTTTTTCAATTACTAATCATTTTTGTAAAAAGAATAGCGAAAACGTATTACGCAATCATGGCTTCTGCCTTCTGCACTTTGACGTACGCTGTGCAATAAGCCATTGCTGTACCAGTGAAAAGTAATTATTTTATTTTCATAATATCTTGGACAATCTGTTCTAGGACGTTTTATATGTTGTTCTACAATTCGCTCGATTTTTCCATTAGCACCATAACTATACTGCATCTCCACATGACGATCTATTTTAGGTTTTTTATATCTTTCACCTCCAAAGGGTTTATATTCATAGCCAATACGTTTGAACTCAGTTATTCGCTCATTTTCGTCATAGGTATATTCTAGCTGCCGACTCAGCTCCAATGTTCCTTCTTTATCTCCTGTATTATAAGTTTTAATAATTTCCTTATTTGGTAAATATTCATGTGTTCTACCACCTCCAGCAATGGGTTGCTTAAGATTCTGCCCTAAATATACCCACTGATTAATATAGTTACTTAAGGATAAATCATCTTCATAAATTGGTCTAGAATCGACTATAACTAAGCGTCCTTCTTCATCATAATGGTAAATATCTGTGCTTGTTTTGTAATAATCAGGATGAACTGTTGGACTCGGATAACTAACAGTCTTAATAAGTTGATTTTTAGCATTGTAGTAATATTCTTCCTTACCGCTCAAGGTATCTCCATTTGAGGTAGGCACCTTCTTTATTCTGTTACCTTGCTGATCATATTCATAATAATTAATAGCCACAACTCTGCCTCTAACTGAATTAGGAGGCGAGGTTAAACTAGTCATTATCAAATTACTAGTCAGGGAATCGTAAGTATAATTACGACCTTGGTCAGAGTTGATAAAAATAGATTTGATGCTATAATTTAAATTGATTGAAGTATCGGCATTTGCCTTAACTTGAAAGAAAAAGGTAGCGTTTTTAATCCGCATTTTTTCAATGAGCTCTTTTGATAAAATCTCCTCTTGAAGAGGATATTCACCTATTGGGTTATAACCTAAATAAGGCCCGTAGGTTTCTTGCGAAAGATCATAATGACAGCCACAGGCATTATTCTGAGCAGTCAACAAAGAAACCGTAAACAGACATAAATGAATAGAAATAATAACTTTGATTAAATGAAACATAAGCTGATATAGTTACTTAATAGTTAACAAGGGATGTGTAATAAACATTTCGTCTCAAAGAACTCCTCTTCAAACAAATCACTCAAAGCATATTTAGTGATCTGTTTGCGCTGTCGCACACTTGCAATTTCTTCTTTGAGTTGAGGAAAATCGCCTTTTAAGGCTAAAATTCCATTCGTCAAATCATTCTTATCGTCCTGATGAATGAGTCCCTTTGTCCAAATCATTAGACTCTCTAAACGTGCTACCGCACGCACTGTCACAAAATCGAACTTTTCTTTGACTTTTTCTGCGCGTTTTTGCTCTGCACGTACATTATCTAATCCCAAAGCTTCTGCTACAGCATTAACTACTTTGATTTTTTTGGCAATAGAATCTACCAAATAAAACTCTGTATGAGGAAAAAAAATAGCTAGAGGAATTCCTGGAAAACCACCTCCTGTTCCTAGATCTAAGATCTTTGTTCCTTTTTTGAACCGAATCACCTTGGCAATAGATAAAGCATGCAGGATATGATTGGTATACAGGTTATCTATATCCTTTCTAGAAATCACATTGATTTTCGCATTCCATTCTCTATACAGGTTATCTAATTGCTGAAACTGTTGGATTTGTTTTGGACTTAAATCCTCGAAGTATTTTTGTATTATTTCCATTTAATTTTATCATGATAGTTCATTAATTTTTTAATTTTCTTGCAAACTCTGAAAGGCTCAATGAAGTTAAAATTGAAAAATATAATTTCTTGCTAATTGATAATTAATAAGAAAAACATATGAACTATTGTTATCGTTGACAGCACATAAATTTTGTGCTATATTGCATTGCTTAATTAAAATCTATCTCTGTATTATCACCAATATTTAGACTCTGACTTGCTCCACGAATAGCCGCATCACTACCAATAACAGACTTTTGTAATAAAACATCCTCTATGGTAGAATAATTACCAATAATGGAATTTCGAATAATGGAGGAGCCGATTTTTGAATTGTTACCAATAGTCACATTAGGGCCAATAATTGAGTTTTTGATCTCACAACCCTCCCCTATATGTACTGGCTCAATAATGATAGTGTTTGGGTAAGTGGGCTTTGGCTTTGTATTATAACCTAAACGCTTGAGTAGCATAGCATTGGTATCTAACAAAATCTCCTTTCGACCACAATCAAACCAATTATTTACCCTGTGTGCAGTTAGTCTTGTACCTTGTTCAATCATTCGCATCAAAGCATCAGTTAACTGATACTCTCCAAGAGTCCGAATATCGTTTTTAATAATATAATCCAAAGACTCAATTAGTAAATCAACTTCCTTGATTTTATACACCCCAACAATTGCCATATTAGATTTAGGAATTCGCGGCTTTTCAATCACACGTTTGATATAGTTATCCTGGTCAAATTCAACTACTCCAAAATTGCGTGGATCACTTACTTTTTGTACAGCAATACAAGAGTTCTCTTGCTCTAAAAAGACGTTCAAATTCGTTTCAAAAATAGTATCTCCTAAAGCAATTAGAATCTCTTCACTATGTTGAAAGGTTTCTCTTGCCACCCAAACTGCATGCCCTAAGCCCAAACGATCATCTTGATATACAAACTTAATGTCTAGATCCTTATGTCTAGTCTCTATGTACTGTTTTATTTTATCTCCCAAATATCCAATCACTAAAATAAACTCCTGAACACCTATCTCTACTAACTGATCAATAATAAAAGAGATAATTGGTTTTCCTGCTACAGGAATCAAGGGTTTAGGTCGGGTATAAGTATGGGGTCGCAAACGAGTTCCCGCTCCTGCTACAGGAATAATAGCCTTCATAATATTGTTCTGTTTGAAGATCAAAAAAGGATTACATCACGAAAATAGTCAGATCACAAGAATTATCAAAACTCAAAATATGATTCTAGTTTTATTTAACAGAATCCTTTCCTATCTACACTAGATAGTATCATTATAAGTCAGCAGAATATTCCTGCTCACATATTTTTAAAATTTTAACATTTATTAATAGCATAGTTTATGCTGAAAAGCTGATATTTTATTGGATTATTTGTATTTTTGATGGATGTAAACAGAAGAAATAGACAAATATTACGATCACATTTAAAAAAAATTGGTAGTTAATAATTAGTATTCAGTGAAATATAGACCTAAAAATTGCCCCTAACAGGGTCTCTAATATTATAATTTCCCCAAAGATAAAGTCTTCTTCAAACTAAAACTCTACTTAAGGTATGAACCAAACCAATGATTTATTTCACCAGTTTCCCTCTACAGGCGAAAACACATGGCGTAAAAATATTGAAAGGTTTCTCAAGGGCAAACCTATAGATAGCCTAACATGGTCTATTGATTCTCAAGTTAACGCAGAGGCGCTGTACAGAAGATCAACGCTTGCTTCTGTGAGCAGTACCAAGGCTGCAGCTACTAATACATGGTCAATTGGAAATAAATTCTCGACTACTGACTTGGCAGAAACGAATAAAAATATCTTAGGTAGCTTAGCACAAGGAGTGAATAGTTTAAGTCTAAATGTTTCAAAGTCCTTGTCTGTAGAAGAATTAGAACTACTTTTAAAGAATGTCTATACGAATATGGTTCAGATCTATTTTGAACTATCCTCCTCTGTGGATATCCCTTTATTTCTCGACAATTTACAAGCCTTTCAAGAAAAAACAGGTCAACCTATTCAAGGAGGTTGTAATCTTCCTCCATCTGCTATTCAATCTAGTATTGCACTACAGACTCAATTCACCTATTTCACTTGTGAGAGTAAGGCAACTGAAGCGGTAGATAGCCTAGTTGAACTCTTAGAACAGGGAAAGATCTATCTCGAAACTGCTATCCAACACCATTTAGACCTGGAGTTAGTGAGTACACAATTTAGATTTAAGTTTCAACTAACTGATAATTACCTCTTGGAGATTGCTCGTCTAAGAGCCTTCAGACGTTTATGGTGGGGATTGTTAGAGGCTTACGATCTACAAAATCCTGCGGTTCCTCACTTATGGGCAAGTACTTGTTATACAGATCAGAGTAAAAAATATTGGAATATGATCGCCTCCACAGCTCAAGCAATGGCTGCGGTTATTGGTGGAGCAGATACTCTGGTTGTAACCCCTTCCGATGGTTATGCACAAGCAGATGATTTTAGTTTAAGAATTGCACGTAATGTTCAGCACCTTTTAGAAAATGAGAGCTATTTAGATCGTGTTATTGATCCTGCTGCTGGCTCTTATTATTTAGAAAACTTAAGTATTAGTTTGCAAAAATCTGCGTGGAGTCGTTTTATACAAAAACAAGAAAAATCTTAATATAATTTGGTAAGTTATTTGATCTTAAATAATTCTACTGCATTATTCTCAGCTACAGCTAATCGTTGTAGATTATAGAGAATATAGTTTTATTGAATGGATCTTTTGCTCATTAAACTATAAGTAGTTAGCCACAATGATTTTGTATTTTCCCCTTTAGGGTTAGCAAAGCTGAATCTTGTAAATGATTACAATACTTAATTATATCTACCTACTTAAGTAATTAACAAAATTGAACTATGTGGAAGATTAATTGCCTATTTGGTTACTAACTTTATTAAAAAACCTCTGAGCGAACTTGCTCCACCATTGGAGCTGAGTAGATAAGGAATAAATTAAAGTGGTAGCAAAGCATACCAGAGCACTTCATGGGTTTGATTTATAGAACCTTGCAGAGTTGCCTCGTTAGGCCCTAAATATGCTGTGATTTGTTCCAAACTTTAATTCTGTCAATTGCTCACATGTTCAAAAAGACCCCTATAGCTATTTTTAATTCTTATAATGAAAAATATCCTACTAATATTCTTTTTTAGTTTCAGTTGTGTTTATCTCTATGGTCAAGCACCAAAACTGAACAAGGTTTCACATAGAGCCTTGAACAACTACATTGTGTTTATCAATGAGGTTGTTCATGCCTCTAATATCATGCACCAAGATTTTGAAACGGTTAATCGACAGTTTCATTTGTATCTAGACAACAAAAAAGATAGTATCATCTATGAGAAGTTAGAAGTGCTCAATAACTATGATTATTTTGCATATCTACCCAAGGATCTTTTGCAAAATATTTATAATGATAATTTATTTTTACCTTATCAAAAGAAAAAAAAACCACTAGAACTCACCCTAAATATCAATGAAATTATTCTAGAATTAGATTCTTTGCGTGGCGAACTTGCCATATACACTAAGAATCAGTATTACAAGACAGATGTTAATCTTGAAAAAGGCTATAAATTATTACAACGAGTAGAAGTCCTTTATTTAGATCTATTTGCCTTGGAAGAAAAAGTTTATTGGTCTTTAGAGAATATATTAAGTGATTACCAAATTGAAGTACATCAGCCTACGCATCACCAGGTTATTCAACTGATGGCTCCTACAATCAAATCTTCTCGAGCACTAATCAAAACACTAAAAACGGATGACATACCATCTAATTTAGAACAAAAATGTACTAATTTGGAACGATGTATCCAAAATTTGGAACAAAATAGAGATCAATTACTTCAACAGATTCCCAAAATTGAAAATTCTAATTTTTGTACACATAGACAATATGACCAACTGCTCTACAAGGCTAAGGAATTATTGGCTGCAGCAAAAGCATGGAAACAAGGAACAGTTCCAAGTAAATATACTAACCTCTTTCATCAACCTCATCATTACCTCTTTAATTTTGATTGGTTGGGAATCTATAATCGCTATGATAATGGAATAAGTAGTATATTTAATCAATACATAAGTAGTACTAAGGAGTTCCAATTGGCAACCTATGAAATCCCACCTATCTTTGAGGTTATTCAATTTGAAAAAGAACCTATTCATAATAATACTGATCCATTGCAAGATACTTCCTCTTCCCTAGAAAATTTTGCTAGCAATAATCTAATTTTCTTATTGGATGTCTCAGCATCAATGGATCAAGAAAACAAACTACCTCTACTCAAAGAAAGCTTATCAGACTTATTAGAGTTGATGCGCATAGAAGATAAAATCACAATCATTACTTATTCTGGACGAGCTAAAGTAGTTCTTCCTCCTACTTCTGCCGAACATAAAGATGAAATTATCACCATCATCAATAGCATTAGTTCCAAAAACTCAAGTGATGTTGACAAAGGTTTAACCTTGGCCTACGAGAGTGCGGCTAGTAGTTTTATACCTAATGGAAATAACCGAATTATTATTGCCACAGATGGAAGTTTCAATATTAAAGGAAAAACTCAAAAGTTAATCAAAAAAAATACTCGTAATGATATTTATCTAAGTGCATTCTATTTCTCCCCCAAAGAATATCCACATGTCAAAGAAAACTTACAAAATTTAGTCGTTTTAGGTGGAGGTCGTTATTGCTATGTGGAAAAAGTGAATGCACAAAAAATCTTACTCCAAGAAGCCCAATCTGTACGTAAAAAACAAAAAAGTAACTAATCCAAATCGTTTTTTTGATCGTTCCTTAAGATTTTTTCTTACCTTGACGACCTAAATACTAGGTAACAAAAAAATAATATTCACTTCAAATCACCTTTATTAAAGATTGTTTAAGTATTTTTTGTATAGTAAGAAATTAGCATTTTGCTTCGCAGAGCCCTTCGGGGTTTTTAAATTTAACAAGGCAAAGGTTCTGCCTAATAGTTATTGCTATTATGGTAGGTTCTTGAACACAGTTAAATTGAACAAAAGGTAATTTATCGCCTAAAAAACTACTTGAATAAGCTTTATTATATCAATAGTTTGTGAAGGTTTAGTTTCACTGAGCGCTTTGTGGTTCAAAGAAACGTGTGACAAGGCACAGACTATGAATATATAGATTTGGCTATATATTTTTTCTTTTGTATCAACTGTCTACAACAGCCTGAAACGTATACTTACTTAGATAACTCTTAACTTACTAAATCAAAAATACAGCTTAGATTATGCATCCTTACACTATTATGGGTATTGCTTGGGCAGCATGTATTGTGTGGATTGCTTTTGTTATTTTTACAAATAAGAAAGCACACCCCAAAGCCCTATTTTATTTATTCTTTGTAGAAATGTGGGAACGTTTTTCCTATTATGGAATGCGAGCACTATTGGTACTCTACATGACAAAAGGTTTCTTAGATTATTCTACAGGAGATGCCTATGGTGCTTATGGTGCCTATGGTGCTATGGTTTATGCTACACCACTAATTGGAGGATTACTTTCAGAGAAATTTATGGGATATCGGAAAGCCATCATGTGGGGAGCCATCCTCATGATGATAGGCCACTTTCTCATGGCCTTCGAACACGAATACATATTCCTGACAGCTCTCGCCATGCTAATCATGGGTAACGGTTTCTTTAAACCGAATATATCCAGTATGATTGGTAAATTCTATGCTAAAAAAGATCCTAGACGTGATGGTGCCTTCACTATCTTCTATATGGGTATTAACATTGGAGCCTTCTTATCTGGCTTGACTTGTGGTGCGATCGGAGAGATAGAAGGTTGGCACTATGGTTTCTCTTTAGCAGGATTTGGTATGTTAGTCGGGCTTATTATTTTCTATATGGCTCAGAAATCTGGTGCCCTAGAAGATAAAGGTTTTGCCCCTCATGAAGTAAAAGAAATAGAACAACCTGATGTTCATGAAGATGATCGTGTACAAAAATTCGAAAAAGTAGAAGGTGCAACTGCACCTACTTTTATGGGATTACCTGTGAATATACTTATCTATATCGGTTCTTTACTGGCTATTCCTCTTATTTGGCTATTAATCAAAGGACATGGAGTACTAGACTTTATTCTTTTAGGTGTATTATTAGGTATGTTTGGTTACTTAATCTTTGTTTCCACAACTTACGAAAAAGTACAACGACAGCGGATTTGGGTTATTCTCACCTTATTTATAGCTACTATTATTTTCTGGACCTTCTTTGAATTAGCAGGTAGTGCCCTAACCGTATTTACCGATAATAATGTTGATCTGAACAATAGTTTCTTGACAACGACAATGTTCCAGTCCGTAAATCCATTCTTTATCATGGTGTTTGCACCAATTTTCTCTTGGATGTGGATCAAGATGTCTCAAAAGAATATTGAACCACCAGCACCTGTAAAATTTGGTATAGGTTTAATCCTTTTAGGACTAGGATTCTTAGTATTAAACTTAGGTTCAGGAGCCGCTAAAGGTGGCTTAATTCCTGCTATGTTTATGATCTTCTTATACTTATTACATACCTTAGGAGAATTGACACTGTCACCAGTAGGACTATCTCTAGTGACCAAATTAGCCCCACTAAAAATCGTAGGTTTTGTAATGGGATTTTGGTTAATGGCTTCTTCTGCTGCACACCAAGCAGGAAGTACTATTGCGAAAATGACTGAAGTAGATATGTCTATTTTGTTGGAAGACACTACTCGTTCTAATGCATTCAAGGAGCGTTTGACTAATCTCGACGTTCAGAAAGTTTTCTTTGAGAATAAAGACTTCTACAATTTATACATTAGTGACTTATCTGAAAAGACAGTCAAAAAAAATCCTAAGCTAAAAGATAAGCTTGCTAAGTTAGAAACTTTGGTGAATGGGGATACAACTCTCATCAAAAAATATAGAGATGGACATAGTGTAAGAGACTTTATTGTTTCTGATTTTTTCATTACTGAGATTAATAAAGGAAAAGCTAAACCTGAATACTTTGCAGCCAGTCTGATTAATAAAAAAATTGCAGAAGAAGCAGCTGCTGCAACAAACGAAGTACATCAAGAAAAATTAGAAAATAAATCTAAAGTTAGTTTCTTAACTAAAGATGCTAGCCTTGCAGTTTACTTAACCGATACCAATTTGATGGTCGCACAAATTGATACTAGTTTGGCTACTCCTAGCACTGCACCTGTAGATGTGAAAGCTCAAAATGGTGGTATGATCATCGTTAGTAAAAGTGCTGACGTAGTAGCAGTACAAATGGATACAGTAGTAGTAGCTGCGAAAGTAGTTCCTAATAAGTTAGTTGCTAAAGGTAGTATGGTCATTATTGACAAAAGTAGTACTGAGCCTAAAGTAATGACTGGTGAAGAAATCGCTACAGCTATGGATGTAAGTCCTACAACTACTGTACAGACAGCTATTGCAGAGGATACTTTAGTAATTTGTCTAAGTGTATTCAATATACTTGGCTTTATTGCCATTGGAGCAGGTATATTATTATTTGTACTTGCATTCTTCATTACTCGTTGGATGCATGGTATTAAATAAGCAACAGATCTTATTTCCTATATTGACGAAAGGCTTGTTGAGTACATCTCAACAAGCCTTTCTTTTTAGAGAACCATTCGATCCAAAATCTATGTAAACAATAACTTTGTCAAAGCAGAGACACGCATCAGTGTATCCCAACCATAATTCAATTGATTAAAGCCAATGATATGTGTACCTTTCTCTTCTAATTTTTTGAGGGGAACAGGCACTTCATAACGTGACATTCTATTGTTATCTACATAAACTTCTTTCAGTGTATCAATATCTCCTAAACTATCTGGTAAATTAGAAATAATATTATGTGACAAGCGCAGGACTTCCAATCGCTCCATCTCTCCTATACTATCAGGTATAGTCGAGAGATAATTATCCCCTGCATTCAGGTGAGTCAAGGAACGCATACGAGGCAGACTCTGTGGTAGATATCGCACTCGATTAAAACAGACATGCAAGTGCTCTAAGTTCTCTAAGTTACCCAAGGTTTCGGGGAGTGTCTTAGTCTTACAGCACCAAATATTTAATCGCTTTAAACTATGTAAGCTTCCTATAGATGCAGGTAATTCTGTAGATTCAGACTTATAGATTGTTAATTCCTCCAGTCCATCAAACTCATGAATATCTTCTAATAGAACAGCTCCAAACCCTCCACGTACTTCTATTTTATTCACCTTCCCCTTGTTACCCAAAAGGACTAGCATCAGAGCTGGTTTCCAAACCTTAATGACTAATTCGTTTTGAAAAAAAATCTTTTTTGCTTCATTCAAAACATCATACCCAACTAAACGTAAATGATGTAACTCTAAGCGTTTGAGTTGTTTTAGTATAGGAATATCAGCTACCTGATCGAAACCATAACGAGATAAAGTCAAGTGTGTTAATGAAGTTAACGGAACCAAATACTCTGGTGCCTCAGCAAACTGGTGTATCCCTATGATCTCTAAGTGTTCTAACTGAGTAAGTGTCTTTGGTAAGGCATAAAAACGAGCACAGTTGATTATACTCAGACTCTTGAGAGTTGGTATATTTCCTAAAAAATCAGGCAAAACTTCTATCTCCTCCAGTTGATTCAGTTTTAACTGTACTAAATGTGGTAATCGTTGAAGTACCTCAGGGAGTTCCTTTAGTTGGTGGACAGTCTCAGGCCTAGGGAAACTATCTTCATAAATTTCTCCAGATAGCTCTAACTCTCCATTATTTAAGTGAGGATAACCTCGCAGGCGATCACTGGGATCATAGCCTGCCAACTCAAGTAATGTATCCAAACCTGCCCAGTCGATCTGATGACCTAAAGCTTGGGCTTGAAATTGTGCTTCTCTGTATTGCTCTTCAATGCCCGAACATAACATTTGATATATATGTTGGACGCTTTGTTGTTGAGGTAATGTCATATCGCTGTATTTTTATATAGGTTATAGCCAGATGCAATCTTCTCATAGTGCTGTCATACGTTCTAATGCTTAATACTCCTATTAATTAATACTCTATAAGATAAAGTTTCATTTGTTGAGGTTGTAGCCTACTTAAGAATAGAGCACTGCTAAATTTTCCGAACACTTAGTAGCACTTAAGCATACTGATTGACGGAATGATGGGTAAAAAACATACACGATTATATAGATTACTACATTTGCACCATATTAATAACCTAAAAGAAGCAAAAAAGATACATGAATACAATGATATTTTTGCAACAAAGCTTAAATCATACCTCTAGCCTTGAGTTCCAAATACTTATTGACAGTATTTAAGGATAAATTTTCAGGTCTTGTTAGAATAGATTGTATTCCATATTGACGCAACTCTCGAACGATTCTATATTTTTCTTCTACAAAACGTCCAGCTATTGTTTTGTTATAGATTTCTTCCACATTTTGAGCAGATTGCTGCGCAAAGTCAACAATCTCTGTATTCTCAAAAAAGATAACTACGAGTAAGTGTAAGCGATTGATCTTACGCAAGATAGGCAAGACCCTAACCATTGAGGTGTAACTCTCAAAATTGGTGTATAGAAACATTAAACTGCGTCTACGGATAAATTTTTTGCAAGCAGAATATAAAAGTTCAAAATTAGCCTCTAGGTTTCGCTCCTGCTCTTTGTATAATGCCTCCAAGATAGTTCTCAGCTGTCGTGGTCCACTATCAGCTTTAACAGTAGCACCAACTTTGTCAGAAAAAGTCAACAGACCTGCTTTGTCGTGTTTGTGCAAAGCGACATTCGAAATCACCAGACTCGTATTGATAGCGTAATCCATCAAGCTCAAGCCATTGAAAGGCATTTTCATAGAACGACCTTTGTCTATCACAGAGAAAATCTGCTGTGAACGTTCATCTTCATATTGATTGACCATTAAGTCATTACGTCGGCTTGTTGCTTTCCAGTTGATACTTCTGTAATCATCTCCTTTTACATAATTTCGAATTTGTTCGAACTCATAACTATGTCCCAAACGACGTACTTTCTTTACTCCTTGAAATGTAGAAATGCGAGAAATAGCCATTAGCTCAAACTTCTTCATTTGCAACACAGAAGGATATACAGCAACCTGATTAGTAGAATCTACAATTAACCTACGATTAACTAAGTTCAAGAAGCCATTGATAAATATATTTAAGTTGTGAAAGACATATTCTCCACGTTCAGTTGGTGTCAATTTGTACTTAAAGGTTTGTTCCTCTCCTCTAGGTAAACGATCCTTGATCTCAAAATCTCGCTTTTGAAATTGATCAGGTAATTCGTCTATTATGGTTAAACCTAAGGATAAAAAATAATTATTACTGAGCTTAATCTCAACTGAATTAGGATCTCCCAAAGAAAACATATTGGGTAATATACGTTTCCCTTTAATCAACTTCTTTACACTAGGGTTGAATAATAAGAGCGCATCTACAAAAACAAAACCAGTGAAAGCAATCAACAGGGATTGGGCCAAGGCAAATAATTGAATTCCTCCTATGGGAAGATCCAAAAATGTAGTTGATGGATATGGTACAAATGTAAAAAGTAAGGATACAACTCCTATGATAAAGGCATTCAGTAAGGTCTTGTACAATGAGCTTAACTGTCCAAAGTTTGAAAAAAGAAAACCACTAATAGCAAGTGCTAATAAAATAACTCGTAAACTTAAGTCTGGAAAAGGAAAACTCAAAACGAATATGCCCGCGATGGAGCTCAATAATATAAAAAATCGAGCACTTAAATATACATTTGGAAATAATATTAAGCCTAGAACCTTCTTAACTGCACTCATGCAAACAATCTATTTCAAAGGGTGTGGAGAATGGTTTTATGATTTAGGGTGATATACGCTCTAATAATTTTAGGTATACCTTAAAGCTGATAGTTCGTAGGTTTTTAGCTTCGTTGAGCCTTTCAGGGTTTGTAAGAAAAAAATAAACGAACTGTCGTTGGCGCATGTCTAAAATTAGTGTATTTGTTAATATGAGTACTATTTTAACCTCGTTGAGCCCTGCAGTTTTTTGCCTAAACAAGACTCATTTTTGAGTGAATAACTATCGCTATTGACTAGACAATAGGTGAAGTATAGTGAAACCACGAAGTGCTCAGTGAAGCTAACAAGAGCTTTCATATTACATTTCAGAATAAATTTAGACACGCTCTTAAACTACAAGTTAAAACAATATTTTTAATAATAAAGCTTATTCAAGTAGTTTTTGGGCGACAAATTGCCTTTTGTTGAATCTAACTCCGTTAAAAAACCTACCCTAGCAGCTACGACTCTTAAGCAGAAACTTTGCCTTGTTAAATTAACAAAACTACGAAGTGCTCTGCGTAGCTAACCCCGGAGGGCTCTGCAAATTAAAAAATCAATGAACTATCAAATAAATACACTTTAGTAATTTAAATTTAAGGCTTTATTGATATCTACCTCGTACTGTGCTAACTGAACAGCTGTAGATTTGACTAGTTCTACTATTTGCGCCTTTAGATAAGATTCTAGTTTATTTAATCCATAACGTTGAATATCCTTAGACTTTAGATCTTTCAGATCAAAGGGTTGATATAGCTGCTTTACATGTCCTGTACCTACGCCATTAGCCAAAGCAACAATAATTTTCACCAAAGATTGACCTAAAATCGTTCCCTTTATCAAGCTTTCTCCTAGGTTAACAGCTTTGGCAACAGGATGCGAAAAATGGCCTTCTATAATCTTAAACTGGCCTCCATGTAACAGTTCTACTTCCTTGAGAGCTATTAACTGTTGCCCCTGATAATATACCTCTATTTTGGTTTTTAGATTTACAAGCTCAATGACCAAATTATCCATATCATCTACAATCTGATCCAATCGGTTATTTAATTTAGCATAAGCACGTGTTTGTATCCCCTGAGGTATCCGAATGATAAAACCTTCTACCTGTACATCATAATTAGTGTTAAATAGAATTCCTCCACCTATGAATATATGATCAATAGACTGATCAAGCTCTTCCTCTTCGTCTGTTTCTTCTCCAAAAAAATGATCGATAAACTTAAAGATATTATCTGCAATAAATTCGTCTTTGAACGGATCATAAGGGATCTTATTTCGAGCATGAGCTGGATCTAAAATACTTCCTTTTACCATATCCTCAAAAGAAGATTTAATTTGACTTTCTACTGAAATTATACCTAGAGGTAGCTCGCTCATTCTTATTTTATCGACCTTTCCTGTTTGCATATCAAACTGAATTTGGCGCAAAGCTGCATCTCTTGCTACAAAATCTGGTACATCTATGTATAAATATGGATCAAAAGATAACTGTAATATTTTTCTAAAAACTGTAATTCGAACTTCTGTTCCCTGTTTAAGCGTTAGCGCTTTGTATAATAACCCACCATCTAAAACCACTAAATTAGGTGCTAAGGTTGCCTGTAATTCAATATACTGAGCCACCACAGATGCTGGAGAAAACTGCTCTGTTAAAACTTGCTCAATAGACATAATTTCAGGAAATGTTAATGCTAATTGAATCTGGTCATCTACAGTCTTAAGCATAGTCTTAGGAAGGTTAATAGGTTTTAGCTTATCTGACCAGCGATATTGTACCCAAGCAGTTAACAGTCCACAAGGCATTTTTCCTGGATAGGCAATCCGATGATTTTGACTTTTGGTAGAAACTGCCTTATCAAAAGTCTTTGAAAAAATCAATATTGGAGTTCGATATCCCTGCACGTATACATATAAATAAAATCGATAAGGTTCTTCTCTTAGGTGAATATTAATTGGGTGTATTTGCATAAGTATGAGCACTTGGGAGTAGTAGATAAAGTTCTTTTCGTTTCCTAATTTACAATAGTTCTTTGATTTTTCGTAGCCCATTAATCTAAGCTCAACCAAAATGAACGAATTATAGACTTTTTTTGTATACAAAATAACTTTGAATAACAGCAATTATTCAAAAACACACATCAAACAAACAAAAAATTGACGTTCAATTACTTGTGTAAAAAACACCCTAATAGCTAAAAAATAAGCCTAATGAACCTAACTATACACGGATATTCTACTGCCCTATTTTCTACTTGGTACATGATTGAAGAATTAGGACTCCTCTTTGATGCTGGAGATGGTGTCTGTACACAACTCATGCAAAAAGCAAGAAAGATAAAACATGTTTTTATCTCACATGCAGATCGAGACCATTTAGCTGGGCTGTTACAATTCAATCAGCTGAATGCTCGCAAAGATTTCCCAAAGATCTACTATCCCAAGGACTGTGGTTCTTTTGCACATTTAGAACAATTCACCAAATCATTTGATCCTCATGTTAAGGGGACTGTTTGGCAGGGTATAGAAGGTGATACAAATACCCTTATCAAAGCTGGAACGCGAGTGAGAACCATCCGAAATGGACATGTGGTTCGAGAAGGTCAGCCTGACAAGAGTTTCTCCTTTGTGGTAGAATTGGTAAAGCGGAAGCTCAAAAAGGAATATCTAAGTTTATCTGGAAAAGAAATTGGTCAGTTGCGTAAAGTAAAACCTATTGAAGAGTTAACAGATCAGATCATTCAACCGCTTTTAGGTTATTCCGGAGATACTCCTGTAGAAGGTGCTGAACGTTGGGAACATATTCCTGTCTTAATTCATGAAGCTACTTTTCTGAAGAGAAGCGATGTACATGCTAAGGGCAACCTCCATAGTTCTTTAGATGAGTTGATGCCTATGCTCAGCAACCTGGCATTAGAAAAACTTATTTTAGGGCACTTTTCCTCTAGATATGATCAACAAATGATCGATCAAGCTATTCGTAAAGAATGTAAAACATATAATATCGATTTTCCTGTTTATCGTGTTCTACCAGGACAGTGTGTTCGTGATATTCTAAATACGAATCCTATCAATAGCTAAGTATTCTATGTCACAACTACATACGGAAGTGAATAGGTGGACATAATTGATTTATATTTAACCACGAAGTGCATTAACTACGTTGAGTACTTCGTGGTTAGCTCTTCGTCAACTAATATTTTCATTAGGAAAATCAATTTTACCTTTTTAGACAGACCCAAGCTAACACTTTATTAGAAAACGAAAATTTTTTATGCTCACAATCCTCAAAACTTCATGGACTAAGATTTGTAATAATCATAATCAATTACTCTAAAAAATACTTCAATAGAAACTGTATCTTTTTGCAAAGTCGCCATTATGTAAGTGAAAATTAAAAAGAAAAAGTTCTTTGATATTTTGTTACAAAAAATGGCTAATTTGTAGATAGCAATATTCTATGAAAATTTTACAAAAAATTGATGATTAAAATTTAATATCCAACAACAACACAATTGTTTTAACACACTAATTATCAATCAACTAAAAAGTATTCATAGACTATAACTAGTTACTAACTACAAAAATTCACAGATTATTAAGACAGAATAATATAGATTTTTGTTGCATCCTCAGGGTTATTTCGTTATACTATTTGTAGATGGTATAATTCCTGTGACGATTTATAATTTAGAGTATAGTTTAGCTGATTGTTGATCAGCTAAACAATTCATACTAAATAATATGTCATCCATATCTGTTCCAGCAAAAATTTAGTTGAATGAAGTCTCTGTTTATTTCGATAATTGTATCTAATTTTGTTTGTCCGAGTTTTGGACAGTCTACGCCTCCTTCAGAGAGTCCTACTCAAAATCACTATGTTTTTAGAGTAAAAAAAGCGGTTAGTCCAATTGTAGCTATAGAAACAAAAACATTAGACTCGGTGTCTTATCAAGATCAACCAAAAAATCTTGGAAAACTTGAAAGCCATCCAGAAAAGCTCAATGATAGTTCAGACCTCAGCGGATTGCCCTCTAAACCTGAGCTTGTAGAACGTAAGCGACCTAAGAAATTTAGTCGCTTGCCATATCTATCTGCAAGTGGGAATTATGCCTTCATGTATATTTCGCCTCACGAAGAAGCAAAAATAAAACAACTACAGAATTCCAATCAATCTTTTGTGATCTATGACTTTGTAGTGAATGTCTATGGAAAAGTAAGTAGTATTGGGATATACCAAACCAATGATCAAGCCTTTGCAAAAGAGTTAATAAGAAATTTGAATAAAACTGAGTGGCAAGCAGCTTTGGATGACCAAGGAAATCCGAGTACTTATCATTTTGGAAAATTCATTGCAACTCGTCAATTAAAATACTAAAAGATTGTATACTCTTGTGTAGAAATAGATCATAAGCATCGTGATGTATAGACTATAGACTCCTAAAAAGTCTTATCTACATAATATAAAACTAACTGGATGATGAAAACGCTTACATGGATATTGTTCTTATTAATTGTTGGTCTGAATGAGTCTAAAGCTCAGGAAAATACAGTTTTCCCTAAACCTCCTTTTTCCTTAGAGAAAGCAGTTGCCCAAGGTCATAACCAAACCAGTATTTGGATTGATTTTTACCAAAAAACAGAAGATGATGAATCTGGTTACCAGTGGAGTACTCCTGATGGTGCAGGATATCAGCTTCGGGCATTTGATTATACAGAAGGTAAAATGCAAACAATTACAGACTATACTCCTGAAGGTGACCAATCCAAGCAATTAGTCTATTATTATCAGAAAGGACTCTGCTCTGTAATTGATGAGACTTATCCTAGCGTCCTAACAGACAAAGACTCTATTCCTTTTTCCTACATGTTTATGTATGGTCGTGATACAATGCCTTTTCAAAAAGTGGTTAAATATAATTACGAAGCAAATTTTAGATTATTGTATGATTATGGTTTTGACCACAAAAAAAGAATGGTTAGAGAGCGTATTACCACTGCTGGTAGAATGAGAAATATGGATCACTTGATGACACTGAAAGACAATAAACAGGCTCAAATCACACTCACTGAATATCGACATGATATGGAAATTGTACGAGTCTATCAAGATTTACACACTATTGTTACAGCACATCATACTCATATTGGCGATGATGGAAATCCTGCTAGAACGGAGATTCAGAATATTGATCGAGATGTTATCCAAATCATTGATTATGACTATGAAGGAGAGCAACTTGTTCAAACCCGATTTTATGACCCAAGAATAGAAGCTGAGGACGGAAAATTGATCAAAAGAATCTATCATTATTGGAATGATCAAGGATTATTGGAAAAAGAAATAATAGAAGAAAATAATAAACAACAAATCTTGACCTATAGTTATTATAATAATTGAAGCCAAAACTACTAATAATTAAAATTTAGACTTGGCTATTTTTTGTAAACAAAAACAAAAAACTTAATATTACTGAGGTAAGTATTCAATTGTATAGTTAAACCAATATATGTCAACATCTAATAAATATACCTTATCTCAGCAAGATATTCTAGATGAATGGAAACAGGTACAAGCAGCACAAGCTAACCCCGCACAATTTAGGGTTTTGTACAGCAAGTACTATGAACCAATATTTCGTTTTATCTACCAACGTACTGCTGATGAAAGTATGGCTGCAGATCTATGTTCTCAGGTTTTTCTGAAAGCAATGCAAAATCTGCATAAATATGAATTCAAAGGAGTGCCTTTTTCAGCTTGGTTATTCAGAATAGCAAGCAATGAAATTGCACAGCACTTTCGCAAGATCAATAAGAATCGAGTGATTACACTTGAAGAAAATAATACGAAAGATTTGGAAGACGAGTTTGAGGATAAAGCGGATTTGGAAATCAATATCAAGATCCTCAAAGCAGTTATTCAAGACCTAAAACCTGCAGAGGTTGAGTTACTAGAGTTGCGTTTTTTTGAAAAAAGACCGTTTAAAGAAGTAGCACAGATCTTAGACATTACCGAAAATAATGCAAAAGTTAAGATCTATCGATTACTCCAAAAAATGAAAAAACGATTCAAAAAACGCAGACAATAAGATTAGCGTTTCAATATGATTCGATGAAATGAGTGTTTGATTATTGGCTAATCCTAAATTAAAATGATTATGAACAACAATTACAATATAAAGGAAAATATTCCCAAGTTGAGTAGTGAACAAATCAATAAACATCAAGATTTTGATGCCTTATTTGCTCAATTTGAACAAACCACTCCAACACCAGAAGCAGAAGTAACCAAAGTAGTGGAACTGCCCAAAGCAAGTCCAGGAAAATCGCTTTTGGTCAGATATGGTCTAGGTGCAATAATGGCTGTTGCTGCCTCTGTCCTCGTGATTTTCATGATTAAACAGATTGATATAAGTGGTGATCCAACAGGTATAAGATCAGGGGTTCTGACCTTGCACGAGCCGCTCCCACAGATCCAACAACCTTTCACCAACTACAGTATAGATGATGTAAGTAATGGCTATACCATTCAACACCCAACAGGATCCAAAATAACTGTTCCTGCTAGTGCTTTTGTTGATAAAAATGGGGAGATTGTCAAGGGAAAAGTAGATATCCAATACCGTGAATTTGAAGACCATGTAGATATGTTTTTGGCAGGTGTACCTAAACAACAGGATAAACATCAGAATCTACAATCTACAGGAATGATGCAGATTCAAGGTTATCAAAATGGAGAAGCTATTTATATTGGAGAAGGGAAAAAAATTGCCGTAGAATTGAAAGCAGCAATCGCTCAAAATCTAGATATCGAAAATCCTAGAGTTCAATTATTTAACGAAAAAGAGGATCAATGGGAAGATAAAGGTGTTGATGACCTATCCCTTGTACCGTCTAAGGCTGCAAGTGATAATTTAGGCAATCAAAATACAAACAATGAAGGAAATACGAATGGGGATATTGATGATCCTGCTCCTGATCCAGCGCTTTCAGAAATAGAGCTAGAAAAAGCATTGGCTAAAATAGGAAAAAAATACCCAATGCCTGATCTACCAATTGAACCTAAATCCTACAATGATGATAAGCCTACGTTTGGGTTTGATGTAGATACTCAAGAATTTCCAGAGTTTAAGAATCACCAAGATCTATTGTTCCAACCTAGAACTATGGATAAATTTAATTCTAAATGGAGTGAAATAGAATGGGCAGATTATAAGATTACTCGTAAGGATGATTATTTTCTAATCAAGTTATCTATTGGAGATATGGTAGCTGAGTTTGATGCGGTAATCGTAGCTCAAGGGCAACAACTACAACGTTTACGTGAGCAATATCAGAAAGATTTAGCAGAGTATCAAGCTAAATTGCAAGAACGTCAAAATCAGATAGATAGTGATTTTGCAGCCTTTAGAGCAAGTCGTACCAATCTTGATCAACCTATCGTGAATAATGATCCTCCTGCTACAGATTCGACCAACAACTCTACGCTGAATTTAGTTAAAGTTGTAATGAATCGCTTTGATATTGATCATTTTGGATTATGGAATTGTGGCAAAACGGCAGAGCTTTCTGAAACATTGAACACAAATATTAGCTTATTGGGTGGTATAGAAGCTACAGAACAAGTAGCTGTTAGCTCTGTGTTCATTGCAAATGAAAAAGAAGGCTTGTATTATTTCAAAGAATTAAAAGAAGCTGCTTCTGAATTTGCTGTTAAGTTAGATCCATCCAAGGAATATGTGGTTTGGGCAATGACTGAAGATAGAAAAGTTTTTGTAGCGAATATGCTAAAAGAGTCTGATCCAAATCAAGAGGTGTATCGTTTTTACATGCAACCAGCTACAGGTTTGGAAACAGAACAAGATGTTCGAAAGCTGCTCAACAAACCAGAAGAAGTTGTTATGTAAAAAACATTTTCGCTTCTCTCACCTTTTGCAGCAATGGCAAAAGGTGAGCGAAGAAATATACTTAATACTGAACCTCCCTATGAATCTCCCCAAAAAAGAGGTTGTCTAAAAAGGTTACCCTAATCTGAAAGATTAGAATATTATTTGGCGAGGGAATGAATAAAATCCAAAATTTTATTGGGTTCTATTTTTCGAAACTCGCCTTTTCAGACAGCCCCTTTTTTTGGGAGTCCGTTTATTTTTTACTTCTTCTCTTCAGTCAATCGTTCTAATATCTCATCTAACTGATCAGGAACAATTCTTTTATACATAATTTTTTTATTCTCATCCAATAGAAGCATAAAAGGATTCATCTTGATATTATATATCTTCTTTACCCATCCTAGATACTTTGCTTCGTCGGATAGATTAATCCAAGGCATTCCGATCTCTTCAATCTTATCAGTACATTCCTCTACATCCTTCTTGGACTTACTACAAATTCCTACAAAATAAACACCTTTGGGAATCCATTTTTTAGCTACAGGCACCAATTTTTTGGAATTCTTACTACAATTTCCACAAGTAGGATCCCAAAAATATAATACAGTATACTTAGCCTTAGTTGCATACAGACGAAACTGCTGATCATCTACTGTAGATAGTTGAAAATCTGGTGCAGGACGATTACATAAAGATCCTTTTAGATCGTCAGCATCTGCACAAATCTTTTCCAATTGTTCTTCACCTACCCATGGTGTTTTACCTGAGCAATAATACCTTAAAGCAATATTGACATAAACAGCATCCATACAAATCACTTCCGTTTTAGCATAGCGATTTAATAAAGTGGTCACCATATACTTATAAATTAAGGTATCTCCTTCTAATGCCTTATCTAGCAAATAATTAACGGATGCAGAGACAGAATCAGGATGTTGTACAGTTAACTTATTGATATAAAAATCCATTTTCTCGTGCAAAATCTTGGAGCGCGCCAAACGTCCATCATTCCAGTCAAAACCATCAAAATAATGTGCACGATAATACAGATAAGCGTCAGGTTGTTTACTACGAATCTCAGCAGGGACTTCAGGTAATCGACTCGCAAGAATTAGCTTGGATACCATAAACTTAGGGTATTCTTTTGTTAACTCCTCTTGATAAGTACGCACCTCCTTACCTAAATTCTCTAATTTTTTAGAAATCTGAGTTTCTTTCTCTTTGTCCTTGGCTTCTTTGGCCTCTTCCAATTCCTTCTGAAAAGCATTACCTCTCTCATTCACCCCAGACAAAAACTGTACATACTTGATAAATACCTCATTTTCCTTAGAACCTTTTATAGTCAGTCCCTTAGTCAAATTAGCATCTTTAGTATCTGTCCTGAAATATAAATTCTTTTGTTCTTCTTTATTGGCGATAACTATTTCAAAGTAAATATTATCAGGTTTTAATAAAACCATATAGGTTCCTAAAGCTAAAGACTTATCTCCTTCAAACACAAATTCACCCTTGGCATTCTTTCCTATAGCTGAATCACTCACATAGGTTTGTTTACCCATAAAATACCCTAATACAAGTGTATCATTTTCATAATTATCCAATCGAACGGTAATTTTGTATCCCTCTTTTTCATTATTTTTTTTCTGAGCCAACAGAAAAGAGCTGCTGAGGAGCAAAACAGCTAAGCACAACACAGTGTTTCTCAATAAGAAATTCATCATTTTTTTAATTTAAAATATTTATGGTAACTATATATACAATAGACTTAAAAATTGTTCAACAATAGATGGTAGATTGATAGATAAGTACTTGGAAGTAAGCATAAAACTTCTTTTGAGCTTCATGGATTAGCTCCCAGAATACCAAAAGAAGGGCAATACCAACTTTCAAAACACTTTGTATCAATGAAGTTGTTTAAAAATCATCTGAATTTCTGCATTAAATCTAATTCTTAAACAACTTCAATAATTAAATATTTCTGTAGAGTATTTAACTATCTTCAAACAACTTCTTTATCAAAATAAATTAGCTACCTCAAATAACGCTCTCAAAATTTATTCTTACCTATCCATCCCTCAAGGACGATTTATTATAGACAAAAATACCACCAATTTTAAGAACTTTAGCAACGCATAATAGTTCAGTGGATGTATCAAACTATTTTTTTAGTTGTATGAATATACTAGATACTTGAGGTTATATCCAATCTATAGTTTTTATTTAACACCTTTTTAAGAATATCTATTATTTTTGCTGTTGAATAGATTTTGAGTTAACATCATTATTTTAACATATAATATAATTATGAAGCTTCACATTATATCCTATCTGTTACTGTTGTTACTTTTTCAGTCAGCAGCAGCTCAAGAAAACATCTTAGCACGTCGACCAGCCTTATCTCCTGATGGCAAGCAAGTTGCTTTTTCTTATCAAGGTGATATTTGGGTAATGAACCTATCTAACCAACAGACAAAGCGCCTAACCATCCATGCTGCTTATGAATCTTATCCCAAATGGAGTCCCGATGGCAAACAAATTGCTTTTTCAAGCAATCGAAATGGGAATTATGATATTTTTAGAGTAGCTGTCGATGGTGGAGCAGTTACGCAGCTAACTTTTCATAGCTCTAATGATATTATTACGGATTGGACAGCCGATAATCAGCTCCTATTCATGACCGTACGCATGTACAAACAGATTGAACGAGAGTGGGAAATCTATACCATGCCAGCTAGAGGCGGAACACCTCATCGTCTTTTGGATGCCTTGGGTCTTAATCCTGTAGAATCGCCTGATGGAAAAAAAATTGCATTTGTTAGAGGTACTTGTAGAATAAGTCGTGAGCAATACAAAGGTGCTGCTAACCGAAATATATGGGTTTATGATAAAGATGCTAAAACCTATACTCAAGTTAGCCAAGAACAAAGTAATGACTTTGATCCACAGTGGGCAAGTAATAACTCTCTTTATTATGTTGCTTTGTCTCCCAAAAGTAAAAAATACAATATCAAACAAGTAACCTTGGATGATAACTATGCTGAGCAAGATGTAAAATGGTTGAGTAACCACAAAGATGATGGTATTTTTTACTTGACTGCTAATACCAAAGGTCAGTTTGCCTATGAGCGCCAAGCTACAGTCTTTACACAAACGGACAAAAAAGCACAGGGACTAAAGCTAAACTTACCTGAGGATTATCGTTTTGATCCAATCCAGCAAAAAACCATTAATAACTCTATTGAAGATTACATGGTTTCGCCTAATGGAAAACAAGTACTACTAGAAACACGTGGAGAAATCTTTGTCAAATTAAACGACAAAGAAAAAAAATCAACAAATAATGTATCTAAACATGCTTACAGAGATCGCCAAGCTACTTGGCTAAACGATACCACTGTAATATTCTGTTCGGATAGAGATGGGCAGTATGATCTATACTTAGTACGTTCTACAGATACCCTACTTCCAGATTTATCGCGCTCTTTACAGACGGAGGTTATTCGTTTGACCAATACACCTGCTAATGAATCTTTCCCAAGAGTTTCTCCTGATGGAAAACAGATTTTATACACAGAAGGAAACGGAAAATTGATTGCTGCTATGATAGATAGCAAAGGGAAATTATCTAAGCCTATTACCTTGCTAGATGGTTGGGCAACCCCCTATTCTTATTCTTGGAGCAAGGACAGTCGCTGGATTACCTATTCTCTATCAGATTTGAATTTTAATTCTGATGTTTATATTCAAGAAGTAGAAGCTAATGCTAAACCTATCAATATCAGTATGCATCCTAGTATGGACTATAATCCAAGATGGAGTCCAGATGGTTCTAAATTAGGATTTATGTCAAGTAGAATTGATGATACAGATATATGGTTTGTATGGCTAAAAAAAGAAGATTGGGAGAAAACAAAAGCAGATTATGATGATGGTGACTATTATACTAAACCAGAACCAAAGAAGAAGAAAAAAGATAAAAAAACACCTAAAGATTCTATCAAGGTAGATAGCTTACATATTGATGTAGAAGATATTCAGTTGCGCTTGCGTAGAGTAACTTCTGTATTAGGATCGGAAGGGAATTTAACTTTTTCTGAAGATGGGAAAACACTATATTTCTCGGCTAAGAGTCCTGCAAACAAAAAACAAGATTTATTCAAAATTAATTGGGATGGTTCTGAGCTTAAAACCATTGCAGCTAATGCAAACCCTGCTTACGCTCAGCTAAGTGCTGATGGAAAACAAATTTATTTTCTCAGTGCAGGTCAGTTCAAGAGCATAAGTCTAAGCAATAATAAAATCACTGCACAAAGCAGTCTTGTTCGCATGCGTATTGACCACCGCCAAGAACGGGAACAAATGTTTGAAGAAGCTTGGCGTTCGCTTGACGAGGATTTTTATGATCCTAATTTTCATGGGCAGGATTGGACAAAACTAAAAGCTAAATACCAGCCTTGGGCGCTCAATGCTTCTACTCAACAGGACTTTGAATACATATTCAATATCATGTTAGGTCAAGTGAATGCTAGTCATATGGGATTGAGGGCTAAAGTTCCTGAGAGTCAGTACCTTCAACGTAACAAAACAGGAATGTTGGGGATAGAGATAAAAAGTGTAGAAAAAAATGGAGTACTTATTACTCGAGTTTTGGAAGGTAGCCCAGCCTCTAAGAAACAGAGTTTACTAAAGGTAAATGATCTAATTCTAGCAATAAATGGTGAGAAGCTGGATAAGTACACTAATTTCTGGAACTTAATGAATAATACTGCTGGACAACGTGTTTTATTGCGTATTCAGCGTGAAGATAAGGAGATGGATGTGATTATTCGTCCTACAGGTAGCCTCTCTACACTCCTATATGAAGAATGGATCCGCAATAAAAAAGCTTTGACAGAAAAATACTCTAATGGTCGTTTAGGGTATATCCATATCCGAAGCATGGGAACAGCTAGTTTGCACCGTTTTGAGCAAGAACTAATGCTTAGTGGTCATGGCAAAGAGGGTATTGTAATTGATGTCCGCTACAATGGTGGTGGATGGACAACAGACTACTTGATGGCAATCCTAGATGTTCGCCAACATGCATATACTGTTCCACGTGGTGCTGCTAAGAATCTAGAAAAAGAGCATAAAAACTTTGAACAGTATTATCCATATAGTGAGCGTTTACCCAATTCTTATTGGTTAAAACCTTCTGTTGCACTTTGCAATCAAAATAGCTACTCTAATGCAGAGATCTTCTCTCATGCTTATAAGAACTTAGAAATTGGTCAGCTAGTGGGTACACCTACTTTTGGTGCAGTGATCTCAACTGGAGCTACTCGATTGATTGATGGTTCCTATGTACGTAAACCCTTCAGAGGTTGGTTTGTAAAAAAGACTGGAGATAATATGGATTTTGTACCTGCTGTTCCTCAACATCTATTAGAAAATACACCTGATTGTAGAGCACAAGGCAAGGATGAACAGCTCAAGAAAGCTGTAGATGTTCTTATAGAACAATTGGATAAAAAATAGACTTATGATCTGGAAAATAATTGGATTGTTGTTCTTATTAACAGGACAAATCATCTATGCTCAGCATGGTGATTCTCTGATATTTGACGACTCTACAGCTTATGTAGAAATGACAACACAAGATCTAGAAGAAGCACCTGCACTGAATCGATACAAGATTATTATTTGGTCGATTATTTTAGGGAGCCTATTCATAACTTGGGGCTTACTAATTTGGTATATTAGTAAAAATATTGAGCGTATCCGCACATTGAGCTCCTATATAATCGCCTTTTTACATGCTGTAGCTTGGAGTTGGTTATTGATTGAAATGTTGATCTTAGAAACTACTTGGGTTGCTGAATATTTAGGTATTAGTGAGGATCCAACCTATTTAGCAGAAATGGCTACACATAGTCACAATCTACGAATTGCTTATCTCCCCTTGTTGGCTGCGGCTATGTGCTTGATGAATTATGTTTTTATCTTTTTTATGTATAGATTTTTTAAGTATGGAAAAGGAGAATTGGTAAATCCTTCGGATAATAGGCCTTAGTATTTTATCATGAAGTTCTATTTTTAGACTGCTCGTACTTTTTCAAGACAAGCCAGGATAATGAAAAGAAATGGAGCCTAGATATTATCTAGGCTCCATTTCTTTTATAAGCAACAAGTCCTTTACAATTTATTTCATCCAACTAGAAGGTTTCAAAAGTAAATTTGAAGACTTTCTTCTAGAAGCTCGAATTCTACGCTCAATGAAATCAACCACTTTCCGAATAGCTCTGCGCGACTCAGGGATATAACGCCATCCCATATGCCAAACATGAGGCATCCCATTCCAAATATCTAATTCAACCTCATTCCCTGCTTGTTGAGCCAACTTGGCGACTCTTGTTGAATCACTAAGCAAGATTTCATCTGTTCCCACATGGATTAACATAGGAGCTAAATTGCTCAGATCAGCATATACCGGAGATATCAATGGATGTTTAGCATCTTCTTCGCCTGCATACCATTTTCCCCATGTAACAATCTTATCGTGTGGTAATAAAGGTTCTTTATCTCGGTGCGAAATCATAGTCTCCCCAGTTCCAGCTAAATCTGTCCACGGTGATAACAAAACCAAGGCTAAGGGCTGTTCCAAGCCTTCTTCTCGTATCCGCAATGCTGTACACAAACTCAAGCCACCACCGGCAGAGTCTCCTACTATAATGATGTCCTTGGGTGCATAATGACATTCTTCCATCAGCCACTTGTAGGCAACTAGAGCATCATCTAAGGCTGCAGGATAGGGATGTTCGGGTGCTAATCTGTAATTAATAACTAGGGTACGCATACCCGTTTCTGTAGCTAATTTACCTGTCAATCCTCGGTGCGTTTTGGGAGAACAGGCTGCATAACCCCCACCATGTAGATATAGAATAACCTTGTTATGATACTTATAGTCTGCAGGAATCACCCATTCTGAATCTATATTATGTACAAAAACGTTTTCTACCTTTATTCCTCTCGGTGGTAATAAACGTACAAATGCACGTTCTTTTTCTTGTCTCAACAAAACTAAATCATCCAAAACGCCTACTGCACGTGAACGCAGTGTGCGCATAAAAAACTTCATCATTCTAGCCTGAATACTTGGCATATATATTCCTATATTTTTGTGTACAAAATATTAACTCAAAACACTACCATCCATTAATGGTAAAACATAATATTAACTAACTGATCTTTCACCAAAGATTATTCTACTAATAAAACAATTTTATAATATTATTCTAACATTCAATATATCAATTCTTTGTCCAAAGTGTCTTAAATTTACTATAAAAAAGTTGAATTGCAAAATTGATCTGTTTTTTTGACAAAGGAATAGCTCAATTTAGGCTAGATATAGATCAAAGTAAGAAAATTATAGCTATTGCAATTTTTTTTTGAATCACACTACTCCACAGTTCCCTTTGATATTTATACCTTAAAAATGTTTTTGAATTAGATTTAATGCAAAAGTTCACTGAAGCAAATCACAAAGTGTTCAATAACACTAAAAGTGGATAAAAAAAAATGAATCCAAATACTATTTGGATTCATTTTTCAAATAGCCCCTTTGGGCACTCTACAATCTAACCTAGACTAGTCTTCCCACAAATCAAGTTGAATTGCTTTATTCAACTCTTCTGGACTGTTAATATTCGGTGTTTCACCTGCTGCAATAATTTCACCATATTTAGAAATAGACATCTCTTCCATCTTTTCTAAATCATAGCTGATTTTTTTATTCTTGCCGTGATTAGCTTTGTAGTGAGCAATTTTAATATTTAAATTTTTATCAATAGTTGGTTCCTCATAATAATCTGAATTATTGTAAGCAATGGTACGCTCGCTGATTAATTTCCCAGAACTGTTAAACGTTGCCAATACATATTTTGTAAATCCAATAGAATAGTTAGGACGTTTTTTATAAATCACAGCAGAATATAAATCATTACTGGTTAATAAAGCATCTGATTTATATTCATCTGGTCCCATTCTACTCATGTATCCACGCTTAATTGAAGGAATAAATTTAGAAAATTCGTAGTCCAAATCGTTTCCTTTCTCTGCCTTACGACTTTCTAACGAGTGCTCCCTATTTAAGGATTCTGTAGTAGTCTTAGGCTTATCAAATGTAATTTTATAAGGTAATTCTACTTTATCAAAGGTTTTCAAAAACTTTTGATAAAGTTCCTGATCTACAGGTAGTTCTTCTGAAGAAGTAGTATTAAATAGAGCAAAAGAGCACAAACCAACGGTTAGGATACTGAATATTGCTATCTTAAAAGTTTTCATAATGGTATGTTATTATTTTGGATAGAATCAAGCGTTTAGCTATGATTAAATTACAAGAAGGGTTTTTTATTTTTTCGCTGATAACCAACGAACTGTCATTACTATCTATTTGATTTATAATCAAAAAACATTCCTAATTTAAGTAAAAATTACTATTCATAATATAATTTGTTGCTGAATTAAATAGACAGACAAATTAAATTAGAGAATTTTCTCCAGCTACTCAACTGGATCAATTAATTATATAATCTCAATAAGTAGATTTGGTTACATTTTTTAATTCTGTTCTGAAAAAAACTTACCAAAATCATCAATGCTATAGTGATAAGTAGTTTTTGCAATTAATTGCTCAATATCATTTTTTTCTAAGTATGTTGTAATAGACTTGTGGTGGATATTATCTTTCCAGACCACATCATATTCCGTCAATTCTATGCTAAGATTTTCATCAATCTCTACTGTAGTACAAGATCTAAAATTACTATTAGCAATAGTTAGTTTATCTATTAATTCGCCATTAGGCATATAGGTTACCAGTAAGTAATTTTGCTCCTTTGTCCATGTATCTACATTGCTGTAGATGACAGTTTTATAATTTCTGGTGTGTACGAGTTCCTCTTCTACATAAAAATCTTCTGTTGTTTTTCTTCCAAACATTGCAGAAGCAACTCCTGGTGCGAAATCATCAAAAATACCACTAAGCTCCTTTTTAGAATTTGTGTTTGTATATAGATTTTCTACCTGGACTTGGAACTCCTTTTCTACATTCCGTTTTGGAAATTCGCTGAGATAAGCATGAAACATTGCAGAAGAATTATGATTAAATAAGTCTGCATAAATCAATAAAAAGTCCTTTTGCTCTCGAAAATCCTGTAAATGAGGATCTACCAATAATAGTTGATAATCTCTGAATCCGTGTGTATAAGCTAGAGCTAGGTATTCTGTCTCTCTAGTCGTTTTCTGTGCAATAGCCAAACAAGCTAAAGCATAGGCACTCTTAGCCTTAGCCTCTGAGCTCGTATGCTCTGCATCCAACACCTTACGAAAATATTCTTCAGCCTCAGTCCAGTATACTCCCTTCTGAACAAAACACGCCTGAGCGTAGGCCAGTTGTGCTTGCTCGTTATTAGGTTGCTCATCAGCTTGTTCTTTCAATTTCTCTAAATCTTCTTTATTTGCTGAGGAATATATATAATCTGGAACAGTAACTAGTGTCCTAGAGGTAACTACAATATCTTTTTCGGTAGAATGGTTTTGCATAGCAAGCAAAAAAAGCATTGCTCCTGCCATGAGACAAGTGTAAAAATAAGAATTGTGCAACATAGGCATAAATTATATAGTGAAACTGATTGAAAAATTCAGCCTTTCCAATACAGTAATGGTTCGTTGATTTTTAGCTCTGCTAAGCACTAGGTCCTCCTTACTTTTTGATAATCAAAACTTTACAATATTCCACCAATTTTATACATATTTTTGATTATCAAGTTAGTTATGTACGAACAAACAAACTAAGGATACAAGTAATCGTAGAGTTAGAGTAGATCAAAGACCTTAAAAACGATATAGACTCAAAATAATCTACGAATCACTACAAAAACAGTTACTTAAATTACTAAAAAAATAACACTTTAGGTAGAGCAATAGCCTAAAACAGCTTATAAGCTATCACATAAATCACTGAAAAACAAGGTTTTTATTCTTTCTATACTCTCTTAACTCCACTATAAAACTGAAAAGTAACATGACTTAGTAAGAGTAAGCAAGCGTTTATACACTACTGTAAATAACTGATTATCAACAGAATAAGCAAAACCAAACTATTGCCACAAAATACTGATTATCAAATAGTAAGAACTATAAAGTACTTAGCGAAGCTAAAGACTATTTTTGATTTTTGACTCCCCCCCAAAGGACTAAATGAAGTTCAAACTTAAAATAAGTGAACTATCAATTTATAACATTAAACAACAGATAATCCTTTGTGATAGTTTAGCTAGCCAAACCATTCCTTAACATATAACCAACTGATTATCAACTTACTTAACACATTGACCATTAAAAAAGACTAACTATCATAAAAAACTAACTATCAGCTATTTGTACTTTTTTTTTGTTTTTGAAGATAAAAAACAAAAAAGTCGTGGACTATTGTCCTAAATAATCGCTGTTTTAGAAACAGTTTATTATTTTTGAGGTTGCAATAAGCAGTTGGGTTGCCTAAATAAGCACCCAAAACACAATAAATGACATTATATTTTGTAGAGCCTATTAGGAATAATTAGATGAAGTTAAGTAGATAGCCACAATTAATTTGTATTTACCCCCAAAAGACTCAACGAAGTCAAATCTTGTGAATTTGCTTCGCAGAGCCCTTCGGGATTATTATAAAACTAATTATGTCCACCTACTTACTTGAAAATTAGTCTTCATTGCATATATATAAGAATACTGATAAGCTCAAGTAATAAATACAAACCTTTGAAACGTTCAACCTTAGTTATACTTATTATTTTTCTAGTCCTGTTAATAGACCAAACGGTCAAGATCATTGTTAAGCTCAACATGTCAATGGGTGTTGCAGGAGAAATTCATGTAATGGGCTGGGACTGGTTCAGAATTCATTTTACAGAAAACAAAGGAATGGCATTTGGAATGTCCTTTGGTGGAGATTATGGTAAAATTGCCTTGAGTTTATTTAGAATTGTAGCTGTTGGCTTTATTGGATATTATATCAAAAAGCTAATACAAAAACAAGCATCTTTCGGACTTTTGGCCTGTATTGCTATGATTTTTGCAGGTGCTTTAGGGAATATCTTGGATAGTGCTTTCTATGGTCTTATTTTCTCTGAAAGCAACTATAACACTGTAGCAACGATGGTGCCCTTTGGTGATGGTTATGCACCGTTTTTGTATGGTAAGGTAGTTGACATGTTCTATTTTCCAATGTACGAAGGAACATTCCCTTCTTGGTTTCCATTTTGGGCAGGTGAGGACTTTACCTTTTTCTCTGGTATCTTTAATATAGCAGATGCTGCCATTAGTTTGGGTGTTTTCTTCATTATTATCTATCATAAACGTTTCTTCAAAGATCTGAATGAAAAAGAAAATATGGTTCAACCATTAGCCCCTACAACTACTATGGCTGCAACTGTAAATTCTCCCAAAACAAGCAATAAAGCACCGGATATAGTCACTGAAAATACTGGTACAGACTCTACTGATGATAGTATAGATACCTCCAAATCGAATCCTAATCCAACATCAAACAAAACGGATAATTCTTAGATAATTATACCGTCTAAATTTTTCTCTTACTTAATTCAAACATAACAAGCATTGAAACGCTCTACACTTATTGTTCTAATCATTTTATTCATTATTGGTCTTGATCAAGGTATAAAAATCTGGGTTAAGCTCAATATGGCCATCTATGATGAGTTCAAGGTCTTTGGATTAAGTTGGTTTAGAATTCATTTTACAGAAAACAAGGGAATGGCATTTGGTGTCAATTTTGGAAATAATTGGGGAAAGTTGGCCTTGAGTTTATTCCGAATTATAGCCGTTTTAGGAATTGGCTTCTATCTATACCGTTTGCTTCAGAATAATGCAAAAAAAGGAGTCTTAATCTGTATTGCTATGATATGGGCTGGAGCTTTGGGTAATATTATAGATGGAGCACTTTATGGAATCCTTTTCTCTGATAGTGGTACATTACATAATCCAAGAGTAGCCGACTTTTTGCCAGCAGAAGGTGGTTATGCACCTTTTTTGTATGGAAAGGTAGTAGATATGTTTTATTTTCCAATAGCTGAAGGTACTTATCCAGAGTGGTTTCCGTTTTGGGGAGGGCAACGTTATCAGTTCTTTCGTCCCATCTTTAATATTGCAGACGTTGCAATCACGGTTGGTGTATTTATTATCATACTTTACTATCGAAGATTTTTTAAGGATCTAATGTTATACCCTAAGAGTGATATTACAACGACCTTGGACGATGGTGGTATTTCATCAGATACAATAACTACCTCAGACACTCCCCCAGCAGAATCACCAGAATCGGACGAATCCACATCGTCCCATCCAGAAATCCCGTAAAATAGTAATCATGTTTTTGTCCTGGTGCTTGATAAATTAAAAATGCAGTAATAGCCTGAGCCAATAAATAAGCCCCCCATAAAGTTGATGGATAAATCCAGAAACTAATGATTGTAGCAATTGTTAATAAGACTTGAGCCAAGATAATGGTTCCCTTCTCACCTAGATAAACAGGTAAAGTTAATACTCCTGCAGCCT
This sequence comes from Saprospiraceae bacterium, assembly GCA_022448995.1. GTDB lineage: Bacteria > Bacteroidota > Bacteroidia > Chitinophagales > Saprospiraceae > JAKVCT01. The sequence goes on along the minus strand of JAKVCT010000003.1, from coordinate 11,516 downwards.
GATCTATTTTCCAATCTCTAAGATCAAAGGGCAAAGTAATCGCAAAAATAAATAAGAAACGTTCGACTAATACCAAGCAGGTTTGGTAGTTCCAAGAAATCTCGTGTTCTGTCAGAACAAGAACTACTGTCACATATGCCCAAGTAATAGCAATTAAGAATATTTTTATAAAATTAACATCTCTCAGACGCCTTCGTTTGCCTCCTAAAAAAGGAAGCACATAAGCAAGCGATAGCAATGCAGGTAAGATTAGTAATAACTGAGTTGTCCAGGTTAGGAACCAAAAGGTTATAGCACTACCCAATGCTCCTACAAGAGTATAGATCAGAATATGCCTGCGATACGTCCCAATAATATGAAAACGTTCTACCTTTAGTTTTTTATCTACCTTACACAGACTCACTAAACGATGTGTTGCGTAAATAAATAAAGTTGAAAAAAAAACAAGTCCTAAAAACATAGGACTTGTTGTAAATGGTATATTGAATATATAATAAGTCTCTAAGCTCATTGTGACAGCACAAAAAGCAATGTACAGATTACTATATAATAGAAAATTGATTCCTTTTATGATCCAATCTCGCACCATTAAGAACTTCACTTACTAAGTAAAATAACGGAAATCGTGATTGTTCTCTATCTTCTGTAAAGATTCATAGATCAAACGAATCACACCTTCCACATCATGTTTATGAGCCATTTCTACAGTTGTATGCATATATTTCAGTGGCAAAGAAATTAATGCAGAAGGCACTCCACCATTGGAATAAGCAAAAGCATCAGTATCTGTTCCTGTTGAACGTGAAGATGCACTCATCTGATACTTGATCTCTTTCTCTTCAGCTGTATCTGTAATAATGCGCAATAGTTTATTGTGTACTGCAGGTGCCACAGTCAAGTCAGGCCCCTCCCCGCCTTTGATGTCACCATGTTTCTCATTATTCACCAAAGGTGTTTGTGTGTTATGGGAGACATCAACTACAATAGCTACATTAGGTTTGATGGCTTCTGTAACCATCTGTGCACCTCTCAACCCTACCTCTTCCTGTACACTGTTCACTATATACAGTCCGAAAGGTAACTTAACCTCATTCTCATGTAATAAACGAGCAACCTCTGCAATACAGAATCCACCAATTCGGTTATCTAATGCACGACCAGTATAGTAACGATTATTAATAACCTCTAAACCATCATCATAAGTAATAACATCACCTACACGAATCCCCATTGCTGCTACTTCTTCTCGGTCTTCTGCTCCTATATCAATAAAAATATTATCTATAGTTGGTGACAACTTGGCTTTTTCTCCTCGACGAGTATGAATCGCAGGCCATCCAAAAACACCACGAACCACCCCATCACGTGTATGAATATTAACACGCTTAGAAGGAGCGATCATATGATCTGAACCTCCATTGCGAATTACTTTGAGATAACCTTTTTTAGTAATAAAGCTCACAAACCAAGAAATTTCATCTGCATGAGCTTCAATTACTACTTTATAATCTGCCTCAGGATTAATAATTCCATAGACTGTACCATAGTTATCGACTTTGTAAGTATCAATATAAGGCTTAATGTATTCTAACCACATTTTTTGTCCAGGTGCTTCAAACCCTGTTGGAGATGCATTCTTTAAATATTTGTATAAGAATTCTTCTGATTTTTCTGTAATAATTGCCATAATATATATATAGATATAGATGAGTAGTTAGAGCTTATTTTCATTTAAGAGTATGTCCAAATAAGAAGTTATTTAAAAATTATCTTCCTTGAATAAAATCCTTTGAACTTCTGCATTAAATCTAATTCTACTTCTAAGAATAGATAACCTTCCATAAAAAATTAGAAGAAATTTAGCTCTAAATATGTCTGTATTGAATTACCCAAATATACAATTATTTTTGAGCTTAGATTAAGAAATTGTAAAAAAGACACAAGGATCAACATTAAGTTATAGTCTGTTCTCTGAAAATTTTACGTATTTTTACGCTCTCACAAAACAAAATTCTATCCAATCTACTGATTTTGCCAATAAAGGCTGTCTAAAAAAGTAGTTTACAAAAAAGAAAGCTAAAGATATTTGTCTTTTGATTGGTGGTAAAGGAATTAGCCTTGAAGGATCTAGCAAAGCTAGCTTCGAATGGCTCTATGAAGTGAACTCTATTTTGCGTTTTAGACGTCCCTAATTGATCAGAATCACTAAAAAATAACTACTTCTATCCTTATGGCAGGTAAGCTTACTCTTATTATAGGTCCCATGTTTTCCGGGAAAAGCACCTTATTACTGACTAGATACAGAAGATACAGAATTGCAGGAAAAACCTGCCTTTTAGTTAAGTATCAAGGAGATACACGCTATCCTAATTCAGAGGAATTGCTAATTACACACGACCAAATTAGCTACAAGGCAACCTCTTGTTCGAGACTAGAGGAACTTGATCAATTTATTCAGAATTATGATGTAATCTGCGTGGACGAAATTCAATTCTATCCTGATGCTCATATATACTGTGATCGTTGGGCAAACCAAGGTAAAATTGTAGAAGCCTGTGGCTTGAGCGGCGACTTTAGACGACGTCCTTTTGAACAAATCAGTACATTAATTCCTTTGTGTGATGATATTTTCCACGTCAAAGCAGTCTGCAAAGCAACAGGATTAGATGCTCCATTTAGCAAGCGTTTGACTAACGAGATTGAGCAGGAAGTGATTGGTAGTACAGATAAATATATTGCTGCTTCAAGAGAAGAATATATTAAACTTGAAAATGTAGTAAAAAACTAAGCAAGATCACATCTAAAATAATTATATATATCAAGAATAAAAACTATTCATTATTTCCCTGTAACTAACTAATAATTAGAATTTTATGGAAATCAATAGAATTCCATAAAACTCAGATTATCAAGTAGTAAGAACCGTGCAGTGCTCAGCGGAGCTAAAAAATCAATGAACTATCATAAAATAGTACTCATCGTACATTTTAGAATAAATTTAGACATGCTCTAATACTTTATGTAAGAATTCAATCCACTGTAAGATATTCTATGATGGAGTCTTCAGGGAAGTTCACTACAAAAAAAGAACACAGATTTTATCTGTGTTCTTTTTTTGATTCTGTACAAGACAGATAGAGATTATTTAAGATAAGGATTAATACAGAATCCAGTTAGTTATTTCTAAACTACTTCATCTTCCGTATAGCTAAAATCTATCACCTATTTCATTTGCTTTCCACCTTTACAAGTCCACATTGGGCGACGTTCCTGCCCTTCTCCTTCTGCTGTCAAAATATAAGGATAAGCTTTGTCTGTTCCATCTGAACCGATATATTTTAACCAAGTATCATCGGATAAGTTTAGATTCAAACTACTACAGATATGATCAGAGTAAAAGTCCATTGTAGTTTCCCAAAAACGAATACCCCCATCCTGATATCCTGTAAACAGATGACTACCATCTTCAGAAAACGCTACAGACATCACCCATGATTTATGATTTTTATTTTCCAATTTAATTGGACTAAAACTATTTGTCTTATAAGGAAAAATCGTTGGATTGTCACGATCTTGAACTTGCCATAAAGTTGTTGAGTTATCACGACTACCTGCTGCTAACATCAAACCATTTGAGCTCTGATTAAACTCTAGACAAGTAATAGATGCTACATGAAACTTTAGACGATCTGGCTCTTTTAACTTGCTTCTATCATAAGGATCAGGTTCTTTTAAATCCCAAATACGGACACTACCATCACCGAAACCAACAGCTACAAAACGATCATCTTTACCTCCTATTGCTACTGCTCTAGCAATACGACGCTCAGACTCATCTTGTTTAGTCACTAATTTTTTGATTGTTTTCCCTGTTTTCTGATCCCAAATATATACAGCTGGAGACAAACCTACTGCTGCTAAGAAACGTCCATCTGTAGATAAGTCTAAAGAAGTAATACGCTTTAGCTCACTAGGGATATTAGCTACTACCTCTACAGACTCTCCAGTTAGGTTCGTATACTGAATAGACCCATCAGCTCCAGAAGATACATATCCTTTACTATCAGGCATAAATTTCAGTGTCCAGATTGTTCTTCCTTTATGCGGACTAGCTTGTACCTTTGGTGCTGTTTGTGCAGGGATTCCACTTGATGTCAAACCATATAGTTCAACTTTTCCATTATCACCTCCACGTGCTAACCAATCTCCATTTGCAGAAATATCTAAGGCACGATATACTTTATTATCAGGATCAGTAACTGATACAGGTGCATAATTCTTACGATCAGGTTGATTAGCTATGTAATTATTAGTAATCTCTGCAGGCCACTCTAGTAAGAAACCTTCACTACCTGTAGTATATAATTTACCATTTTTAAACGCCATAGCTCTCACTGTACCTATGCGCTTATATCCCTCAGGCAGCACCTTGTAGTTCAAGTAATTGAAACGAGGTACTAGTTTATCTACTGCATTGTACAAACTCTTATAGATAAACGCATTGTAAGGCTTACCCTCACTACCCATATGTATGTTATATGCTTCTTTTGCTAATAAAGCTTTGATAGACTCATCTTCAATTTCTTGAGATTTCACTGCAATTTCCTGTGCCAATGAGCGATTACGAATCTGACGTTGTTCCCTCACTGCTTTTACTGCTATCTTACGTTTCTCTTCTGCTAATTCTCCTGCTGCAATAGCTACAACCTTGGCACTATCTGCTTCTTTAGCCTTTTGTAATGCTAATTGCTCATTAATATCTGCACGTTTCAATGCCGCTAAAGCTCTTGCCATTTGATCATTTGCAATACCTGTAGCTACTACTGCATCACTTGCAGCGGCAGTAGCTTTGAGCTGCTCACGCTCTGCCCGTTCAGAGTTCAATGTCGCAATAAACTCTTTATTATTAGCATCTTGCCTGGCCAACTGAGCTAAATAAGACTTTTGCTTGGCTAAACGCTCACTACGCTTAGCTTTTTGTGCACTCTTGTAGGCTTCTTGTCCTGATAAGATTGCAATAAGCGTTAGTACACTACAAAAAACAGCTATAATCACTCCAAATATCCCTATATTACGGGATCTTTTAATCCTAGCATCCTGTTCTTGAGCGGCTTCATTTTGCTGGCGATAAAACTCTTTTTCACTTTTGTCTAAAAACTCTATTGTGTCATCAAAAGAAGCTGCAGAAGGGTCATTATATCGTTGTGCCCAAGCTTCGTTTGGCATTTCATTTGTACGCCAGGTCAATCCCATTTTTAACTCTGGATCCCCCCATAACTTCATTGGATTTTTGGTCTCATGATAGATAGTAGCTGCAGCTGCCATTCTAATATATAACTTAGCATTTTCCTCTTCTTCTACAATCCATTGGTTTAATAGAGGCCATTTATCAAAAATACATTCGTGACGAACACTAATGATAGTATCTTCATCCATCTCACTCTTGGTAGGTGCCTCTAGGAATAAGCTATTGGGCTCACTAAACTTATATACGATATTCTTAACATCGTCTAAGTTAGAGACTGTGATAGCCATCAGCGTACGTATAGAAACTGGACGACTCACACTCCTGCCCGTGGGTCCTGGTTCAGCTAAAGCTTGGAATATCTTCTTACAAATTACAGGGTAAGGTGTTAGATCCTTTGGGCGCTGTCCTTGTTGCTTTTCTATGCTTTTGTAGATGGCTTCTAGTTGTTGACGAATAGAATTTCTAACCCCACCCACTGCATTATAGTGCTGTAAAGTAACGGGTGCATCAGCATTTCCAAAACCATCTGTTTCATACCAATCATCCCACATTTTGGTCAAGGTATGTTGAATCACAGATAATTGACTCAAATCCTCTGGATCTAAATCATTAATAATCCTGGATTCTAAGCCCTTCTCTAGATTACCAGAAGATGCTCCTGTAAACTTGTGCGCATCGGAAGAAATGATTGGTGCCATAATTACCCGCTTGAGATCCTGTGTCTTCATTGGAGGAATCTCAAAACGCCCTTCGTTAAAAGCCTCTGATAAACCACGAAACATAGTGTTGTGATCCGTGTAAGAAGAACGCATCAACACTACCACATAAATAGGACTCGCCTTATGGCGGCTTGCATTCAATAATAGGCTCACAAACAGCTCTGCCTTGTCGCGATGCTCTTTGCTTTGTCTAGCATAACGAAAGATTTCTTCAAACTGATCAATGACAATCATTAAGTTTGAACTATTTCCCTGTTTGTGTTTCTGGTAAGCTTCTACTAGTCCAAGACTTCCACGCTGTAAAAAATTCTTGATTACAGAAGGAAAGCCTGTATCCAACATCTTATTCTCCGGATATAAAATACCTTCCTTTGCAAGATTCTTACTTAGATTTTCTATTGGATCGTTTCCTGGGCGGCAAAATGCAATACGCCAGCGATCTCCACCTTGACCAGAAAACCCTTCTCTTGAGTTTAATCTTGGAATTAGGCTTGCGCGAACTAATGAGGATTTACCACTAGATCGTGCTCCTGTGACCGCTAAGAAACGATTTGCTCTAATCTTTCTCAATAATTCATCCAACTGACGCTCGCGTCCGAAAAAAATTGGGCTTTCGGATTCGGAGTAAGATCTCAGTCCGGGGTAAGGATTTTTAACAGATATGTATGTACTAGTAGACATTATTTGCGGGATTTAAAATTATAGCGTGTTTTTTTTAGCTAAATGGTTCTCCATGTTTACAATGGTTCTATTTGCAATTGCAATTTGACTTCAAGATAAGATTTTTTTATCAAAAAGCAATAAATAATTATAAAAAAACTAGATTCGATTTAGTTCCCAATTATTAGAATAGTAACTTAATTTGACTTTAATACAAGAAGATCATGTTGATAACAAAAATTTATTTTTTTAGGATAAAAAGAATGTTGTTGTAAGAAGCATCTTTTTTTTGTAAAAAAACCATAACATTTTGTTAATCTATTCATTACCTATATAAATCTTGATAAGATTTGTAAATAAAGTTGTTTGCAACTTGCCTTTTTTACATCAAAATCACGAATATTGTCTACATTTTACCTTTCTTACCTGAAATACTAGGATCAATTCCCCCACAGAGCTTTATAAAAACACAAAAGGCTCAAATTGAACAAAACTCTTTGCATTTCTGCATTAAGTTAAGCGCCTAAATATTCTCGTAGTTATCTTTGGTTGCTTTTAAGATAACTTTAGAACCAACACTAAAACAAAAAATGAATCTAAATAACGTTATTTAGATTCATTTTTTGGCTTGACTGAGGTCTGCTAAGTAAGTGGACACAATTGATTTTATAATGATTCACAAGACTTTGTTACCTCACTAGCTGTCATAAAGACATTAAGATATAGAAAGCTTGAAGAAACTATAGTTTTTTAACACTAATTACTTCTAATTCATAGATTAGTGTTGCATGTGGAGGGATGCGTTTTTGTGCATGACCACGTGCACCATAGGCTAGATTAGAAGGAATATAAACTTTCCATTTAGAACCTGCAGGCATCATTTTTACAATCTCTTGTTGAGCTTCCATCAAGCCTCCAACCATTTTGTGCATTGGTTGAGCACCTGCATTGGTTTCAAAAACAGTTCCATCCACCAAAGTACCTTGATAATTCAAGTCCACACGATCGTTCTGAGTAGCGACATCACCTGTTCCCTCTTGTATAATTTCATATAAAATTCCAGAAGTAGTACTTTTTATATTTTCACGTTTTTTATAATCAGCAAAAAACTTTTGCTCATTTTCTATAGGTAGTTGTCTCAATTTTGCTTGTACTTCTTCTGTTGCAACATCAGGATCAATGAGAATATCTTTTCCAGCCATAGCTGCTTCTATCCCTTTTTTGAGATCCTCCAACGAGATATTTTCTAAATCTAAACCTTGCTTCTTAAAACTGTTCCCCAAGATCAGACCATAGCTATAAGAGAAACGATCTATATCTTTTTCTGCCTGTGCATGTACCGTAATCAGTCCCAAACACCAACAAGCACAACCTAAGATTAATACTTTTAAGTTCATATTTTTTATATTTAATAAGCTATAAGTACTCTGTAACATACATATGTGGATATTTTTACAGAGTTTTTTTGTTGAAAAGCCTCCGGTTTGGCTTGCTCCAGTGGAGCAAAGGCCTAGGCAAAAATTAAGAGTGGCAGCAAAACTTGCTATAACTAAATTACAAATCTCATACCGTAAAGATATCGCAGTTCTTTAAGATATTGAATTTTACAAAGCATCTTTTCTCTGTTCTAAATAAAAAGGTAGTACATCTTTGTCCTCTAGAGACCAATTACCTTCTATTCTACAGGCTTCTGTAAAAGATCCTTCAAAGAGTTCTCGAACCCTACCATCTTTATGATACTCTACCAATCTTAACGCATTAGTTGTTTGACAATATTCTCCCTCTAACATAATATCTATATTTTTAGAGAGATAACGGTACCTACCTTTGATTTGTTGCCATTGACCACAATCTGTATTTTTTAGTTTTTCAAAAACTAAATCCATCTCAATGTCATACTGATTATCAATTCTACCAAAAAACGAAAGTTGATTTATTTGCTCTTGTTGCAAGTTCTGATAACAAGCTAACAAATTGGCACTAGATCCTACAATTTCAAACTTATCTAATACCCACTCTAGGGTCAAATCGTCGGTACTTGAATAATTCCAAATTAGTTGATGTTTAAATATATCTAACTTCAAATCATTGACTAAAACTTCATCTCCTTTTTTCAAATTTAGATAAAAATAATTATCCACCACATGGTAAGTAAAACTCATATTGGTAGCCTTAAAATTCTCTATTAATTCATCCGTAAGCAACTCGGTTGTTACAGGTATCCATGCATCATCAGAACTCCACTCCCATAAACTAATACTGTATCCTAGATCACATTTATATCCTTCTAGAGTCTGTGTAGTATATACGTATTTTTCTTTTGACAAGACAGCTAACACAGGGGTCGGAAAATCAGTTATCCACTGATATGTAATATTTTCTGTTCTGTAAGCACCATCATTTTTCATATTTTCAGCAAAAAAAGATAATCTCTCTTCTGTCTGCTCTTCTATTTTATAGAGACTATCTTGAAATCGATATTTCTCTCCTTCTTTAACTAAAGAAGGGGTAAATTTAGAGCAAGGTAGACCTTCTCGTATTTGAATTTTTCTAAGTTGCATTCCCCAATTTTTGGGAAGATTCAGTCCTCTCATTGCTGCAATGCTTATAGGTTCTGTTGGTGGTGCAGGTGGAGAGGTACAGGCTACTAAAAAAAGTAACAGTACAAATAATGGAAATTGGGTTTTATAATTTTTAATTTGGTACATAAATAAATATACTTTGGGAATTGTGTAAATGATTAGAGTCTTTAGTTAAGTAATTTTAGACATGCTCTAAGGCTATAAAAACAGTTAATAAACTAATTTGTAAAACTACTTATAATCTTAATTTGTATTTATTTTACAACTAATTGATTGTCAACGACCACAAAAATACTCAACAAAGTTCAAATTTATCAAACAACTTATTAGAGTTTATTGCAAATAGTTTTATATATAAACGTGCTTCTTGCACTACTATTCTTCCTTGTGTACTCAACTTTGTAGCCTTGAAAAGGTTTGGAAGCGGAACCGACTGTAGTATGCTTTGCTACCACCTCTGCTACAAGTCTCCGTACAAGCTTAACTAGTTGTGCAAGCTAACAATTTATGCCCTATACAACTCCATTCATAATAAACTCTATTTATCTAAAAAAGCTGTAAATTTTCCTAACAACTGATTATCATGCTCTTATATTTTTTACTTTCATTTTTACTCCTCAGTAGTCCCGTTCTAGGTCAGTATGTAATTCATCCAACCCCTAAAGAAGTTGACTACCGAATTTTGAGAATGGCAGAATATTTATCTCAAGAATCCTTCCAAACCCAAAATGACAGCTTGCGAGGACTGTTAGCTAAAGAAGCCTATGAACTCAATCAATTGGCTAATATGCCTAATTATCATAGTTATACCTACAACAGCTTATTTTATGCTTACAATCAGTTAATTGCTAATACAGAAGACAGCCCCTTGTTTAATGTATTGGATCAAAAACCGAGACGGGTTACACGTTTGGGCTCTATCCGATCCTTAGCTGTTCATCCTACTAAGCCTGTTATTTACACAGGTAGTAGTGATGGTTTTTTGCTAGAGTGGAAACTAAAGATATTCCCTCAAAAGGGAGATCGTTTTGCATACGATAATCTTCCAAAACGCTTATACCAAACAGGTCTGATTCGTTCTATTGCTATTGATCCGACAGGGAAGTATATTGCTGTAGGTGGGGATGCTCCAGAGATTATTCTCTATGATTTAGAGAATAAGACCATAGTCAAGGAGTTCAAAAGCCCAATGTATGGGAAACATAGAATATGGAAAATATTATTTAGCCCAGCTGGAGATCAGATTATTATTTCTGGTGAGGATCAGTTAATCCAAAGTATAAATATCAAAAACAAAAGTAGTAAGACTATTTTTGCACTCAATGATTCCGTCCCTGTGATCAACGATCTTTTTCTTACCAGGAAAGGGACATTCTTAGTAGGATCTGCTGGTCATCAAGGTTTTTTGATTTGGAATCTACAGAAAGAAAAGCTTGTTGGTCATTACAAGATACATCCAATAGATGCTCCAAATAAACCTACTGCTAAAAAAATTACTAAAGTTGCCATAGGAGGCAATAGTGAACGTTTTGTAGCCTTGGGCTATGCTGATGGAACCGTAAATCTAATCGATTTGGCTCAGAGTAACCTCTCTACCAATGAACTAAAAGTATACCAACGAACTCCACATCATGGGCAAATTACAGATATTAAGTTTAGTCCTAATAATTCTCAAATGATTGTTACAAGCTTGGATAGGAAAGCAAGTTTATGGCAAATTTCTGACCCAGAGCATCCAAACTATTTCCCAGCCTTAGAGCGCAATTATGAACCTACTTATTTAGAACATTTGGACTGGGTTTATTCTGCAAGTTTTAGTCAAGATAGCCAAAAAATTATTACAGGAGATAGAAAAGGTCAGTTGTATATATGGGAAAGCTCTCCTGATAATTATGCGAGGGCCTTATGTAATTGTCTCAAAAAAAATCTTTCTACTCCTATCTGGGCAAAATATCTAGATCTTGAGAATGATAACAGAGAGCAATTTATTCAGAACGTACATGGAAAAAAACAGTTTCCGACCAAAGCTTGTCTTGATGCTTCAGGACAAGCTTATCCTGTAATTGATATAAATCCTTGATAAAGCTTCCCCTAGTGTATTTGGGGCATCCAACAAAAATGATTATTTTCGCTGCACAAGAAAAATTAGTTATGAAAAACTCATAGACTATAAATCAATTTAACTTCAATCAAAGTTGTTCAAGTTTATTGAATAACGAATTAGATACAGATAAGTAGATAGCCACAATTAATTTGTATTTAACCCCGAAGGGCTCTACGAAGTAAATTCAATCAGCCTTTTAGCTT
>JAKVCT010000299.1 GCA_022448995.1 Saprospiraceae bacterium | reverse complement strand
AAAAGTAGAGCCTTTGCCCAATTTGCTGCGAACCGATATTGTTCCGTGGTGTAGTTCGACTATTTGCTTAACAATAGATAAACCTAGTCCTGTTCCACCTGTTTTGTTATGGTTAGAATCTTCGACTTGCTTAAAACTTTTGAAAACGCGTCCTAAGTTTTCCTCTGCAATTCCAATTCCTGTATCATATACTTCAAAACGAATCCAATAAGTATCCTTTTCTTTTTTATCTAATTTTGCATTAATACCAATATAACCTTATTCTGTAAATTTACTAGCATGATTTAGGCGTGTTTTATCTCCAATGACTTGATTTTTAATCTCCGCATCTATTTCTGTAGTAACAGAAACATTTTTATCTTGCATATTAAACTGATAGGTTCTCTGCAGATTGTGAATTAGTCGTTGGATACTAAAAGGACGTCGTTCTAATGTAAATTCGCCAGCCTCTATCTTGGATAAATCTAGTACATCAGAAATAATACTCATCAGACTATCTCCGGAAAACTTGAGTGCTTGAGCATACTCAAGTTGCATATCACTCAGTCCAGAATTCATTAATAAATGGGTCATTCCAATTACTGCATTCATGGGAGTACGAATCTCATGACTCATATGCGCTAGAAACTGGCGTTCTGCTTGTCGGGACTGTTCCGCTGCTTGTTTGGCTTGAATGAGTGCATTTTCATTTGCTTTGCGTTTGGTGATATCCCGAATAAATGCTGAGAAAAAGAAATCTTCTCCAATCCGAATAGGAGAGATATTTAATTCTACAGGGAATTCTTCTCCTGATTTGCGCAAAGCAGGTAACTCTATACGTTGATCAAGGACAGAACCTTCACCTGTTGCCATGTAATGCGACATTCCTTCTTGGTGAGATGAACGCATTCTTGGTGGAATGATAAGTGTACTCAAAGGCTTTGAAATAGCCTCAGCTTTGGTATAACCAAAAATGCGTTCTGCATTATGATTCCAATCAGTAACAAAGCTTTTACTATCCACAATAATAATAGCGTCTAAAGACGTATCTAAAATCAGTTGTAGTTTTTTCTGACTTTCGCGGATTTTATTTTCAGCTATTTTTTTGTCTGTAATGTTGATAAAAGCTACCAAACTACCTATGATATTACCTTCACTGTCTCGATAGGGATTGGCTCGTATAGACACCCAAGTAGTTGTTCCGTTCTTATGCTTAAGAGGAAGTTCGTATTGTTCTGATATTCCTTTCAACCGTTGGCTATGCTTTTCAATGACTTCACTACGATGTATAGGAGAGACCAATAAGTCATAACCTTTTCTACCAGTCAGTTCTTCATAATTAAACCCAGTGAGATCGAACATTCTGTCATTGGTAAAGATAATGTTTCCTTCTAAATCTGTAATGAGTAAGCCTTCTGCTATATTACGAACTACTGATCTGTATTTCTCTTCGCTGAGTTCCAAGCTTTTTTGGACTTCTAAACGCCGATTCGTTTCTTCGTGTGCTTTTTCATAGGCCAAGCAAGCCCTCACAGAATGTGTAAACTTACTCATTACATCTTTGAGTGAGTATAAACGAACAGTATCTAGAAGACTAGAAGAAGACAGCGCATAAATATTCAGAAATCCAAGGTCACCTAGGCGGTAGAGAATAGACTGATCGTCTGAATTTTGATCTGTTTTTAAGAATTGATCCGTGTCTTTATTTAGCACAATAAACGATTTTTCTCCTAGTCTTTGCTTGAGAGAATCGTCAATACTAATGTCTTGTTGGATGATCCTAAATTTTGGATAACCATAAACTAACTTGAGCTGTTTAGATGGTTTGGCATCTTTATTCTGAGGATAAGGGTATAACCAAACACCAGCATAAGCTAGGTTCATTCGACGCATTAATATGTACAGAAAATGTGCACAATTCTCCTGAGTATCCAAAGAAGTTCCTACTGCTAGAGATAATTCATAAAGCAGAGATATAGTTTTGGTGATTTCGGTTAGATCTTTCATCTGAAGGAGGATTAAGAGATATGGTAATTCTATTGAGACATTGAGTACAAATATTTAGGTATCAAGAACGAATATTGAAGTATCTACATGGGATCATGATTCAGAGAACGCCCCTAAAACCATTGTCTTATTATAGAAGTAAATGGGACCATTACCTGTTGATGAAATTTCCCCCAAAGATAAAATACCTATAATTTTAGGGGCAGTATTAGTTTGTTGCAAACTCTGTTGAATAACATCGAGTTCTTTTCCAAAATCATCTTGTAGAAACAAAGTTCTAGAAATACAATCTACAACAAAAATATGTTGTGTACTCTGTCCTGTGGTTAGATTTTTGATGTCCAAGGCAGCTTGTTGTGCAGAATCAATCAGTGTTTGTGTCTTTCCTTTGAGAATATCTAATACTGCATTGTTGTCAATTTCTCCGACACAGATCAGTTCTCCTTGTTCTCCCACGGCAATAGGGTCTCTTACAATAGCTTCTGCACCTTCTACTTCCATCCCAAAAGGATAACCTTTTGCAATCTGAAAGAAATTATCACTTTGGATAGAGTTAGCACTATCTTGATCAATAATTGCTTTGTACACCTCAAAAGCATTTTGCCAATTCAGCTCATAGATAACATTCTTGTGCGTTTTGTTAGCAATGATAGGACCCTGAAGTCGTTGCCAACCATGTTGGACACTTAGTTCTATGTTCTGATCAATAAGGCAAATGACAGCTGCATTTTCTAATAAACCTTTATTGGTTAGGATACAAGGTTGTTGTTGCAAGCTCAGAGAACCTGCACCACCCCCAATATAATTGACTACATTGCCCCAAGCATTGTATAGCCTAGACAAAAACACTGCAATATCAGAGGATAATCCATCCACTAAGACTAAAGCTGTTTTTCCCTGTTCCATTTTGGATAAATCTTGATTTTCAAGATTTGTAATAATCTTGGGAGGGGAGCTACTAGAATATTTTTGAATAATAACACCCTGGGTATAATTTTGATTTTGATGAATAATTCCAGGGAAGATTCCCCCAAAGAATTGTACGCCCAGTTCATTTAACTGCTGGACAAGTAGCTCAAAATCAATAGATGTATGCTCTCCCCAAAGTAAAGATATTACTTCATTGGGGTTGGGAGATAGATCTTGAATAGTTTGAATAACTGTTTGAATAGATGGTTTAGCTAGGTACATAGGCTCTAGTATTTTTGCATAAGTTCATTAAGTACACGATCTTCTTTGATCATATTATAGATAGTTGATTTACCGATTTCTAGTTTTTTGGCAACCTTCATCACATTTTTGTATTTCTTCAAATAGTGATAGACAATTTTTTTCATGTATTCCTTCATTGTCATTTCCCCATCAAGCAACTCCATAGTCTTCTGAGGACTTCTAAACTGAATACTGTCTGCCTTGATACGTTGAGAAGAGGATAAAACTGCTGCTAAATCAACGATAGCTTTGAGCTCTCGAACATTTCCTGGATAAGCATATTTTAGTAATTTTTGTTTAGCTTCAATAGAAAAACTCATGGATTTTCGTTTGGGATTGTTTTCCATGAATAGCTCTAAGAAGTGCTGAGCAAGAATCAGAATATCTCCTTCGCGATCTCTTAGTGGTGGTAGCTCAACAGGGAGCCCAAGCAAACGATAATACAAATCTTCTCTAAAGTTCCCCTTACGAACTTCGTCTGCTAAATCCTTATGTGTAGCTACAATTACTCGTGCATCAAATTTTATTGCTTGATTTCCTCCGATCCGAACAACTTCTCTCTCTTGGAGAGCTCTCAGAAGCTTGGCTTGTAGCTGTAGATCCATTTCTCCAATTTCATCCAAAAAGAGAGTTCCTTTATTGGCTAATTCAAATTTCCCTTTTTTTCTACTGCTAGCTCCTGTAAACGCACCTTTTTCGTAACCGAATAGCTCACTTTCTAGGAGATCTTTGGGGATAGCGCTCATATTTACAGCAATAAAACTGCCTTTTTTTCTGATGGAGTTATAATGAATAGTTTTAGCCACAACTTCTTTTCCTGTACCCGTTTCACCTGTGATAGAAATTGTAATTTCGTTTTCTATAGCTTTTTCCAAGAGGTTGAACACCTGCTTCATACTATCACTTGTTCCAATAAGTGTCTTGCCAAACTGATAACGTTCAGTAAGCTCATTTCTCAGAGAAACAACCTCTTCCAAAAGGGAGTTATTTTCTTTGAGGAGATTGACACTATTGAGTAAATGTTCCTGAGTTTCATCTCCTTTGGTTATATAGTCTGATGCACCTTTCTTTAGTAAATTAATTGCAGTACTCACATCTTTTTGTCCAGACAAAATGATCACATGTGTGCGAGGATTGATCTTTTTGATCTGTTTCAAGACTTCTTCTCCATTCATATCAGGCAAGGAATAATCTAGAGAAACAATAGTAGGCTTTAAATACATGTTGTCTAGACAATCCTTTGCATTACTAAATGCATATACTTCATGATCTGGATTTAACTCTATGGTGTATCGAATCATTCTTTGGTAGGTTGGATCGTCTTCTACCACAAATATTTTACTGACTTGGTTGGTATCACGTACATATCGCTTCATGATCGGATAGGTTTGGTATGAGAAATAGAATTTATTGTTGTGGGCATACATTACATACTGCAAAAACTTAAAAAATGTTTCTAAAATGGAAAAAAGTTTTTATTGTGGAAAAATACTTAAAATGGAATTCGTCCATTTTATGGAATTCTTATTTTTATTTTTATCTATAAGTTGTTGATTATCAATGTTTGTTTTTCTAGGATTGATTTTGGCAATTATATAAATCAAACAGACAAAAAATTTTTTATCAAAAAAGCCAACACCATGAAAAAGTCAATTATTTACATCATAATCGTTCTAATAACATCTTTTATAATTTACTGTCCAGTGAGTGTGGGGCAGTCTTCCTCAGCTTTTAAAGATGTATCTAGTCAATACTTTACTCCAAAGGATTTGAAGTCTGTTGGCTTGAAGCTAAAGGACCATAAGCTAGAGATCGTATATACGAGAAGTGCTCGAATTCTAGTTGAGGCACACATTGCTGTCAAGGCTCCTAATCGTAAGGTTGTTGATTATTTAGTTGGCCAAAAACGTTACCACTTGGAATTGAAGAGTACACCACAAACAGGTATATTCGAATTGGTTCCACAAGAGCGTTCTCCAGTGTTGATTGGTGGAGAGTCCTTGGAAGAAACAGTCTGGTACAAAGTATATATTCCTGAGGGTACAGAGTTTTATATCCCTCTTGAGGAAGGTACAATGGATGAGGTTTTTGCGGCTAAACCTAGATAATACAATATGCCCTATTCATGGGGGGCTATATGTTACTAAAAGACAATCAATCATATAAGAATTTGAACACCATCAAAAGTAACGCTTATGAAAAATCTAATAATCTTATTCGCCTGTTTTTTGTCCACCACGTTATTTGCTCAAATTGGTTATAAAACAAGTAAGAGCATAAGTCAATCTTTCCCTATGGACAATGCTAGTCATATTGTTATAAATATAGACACAAGCAATACTCAGTTCTTATTTCAACAAACAGAAGGTAAGGAATTAGAAATTAATGTAGATGTTAAGTCTACACATCCTAGTTCAAAACTACTTGCTATGCTTGTTGCTCAAGGACGTTATCACACACAAATGGAGATAGATCCTGCGTCAGGAAATGCAGTATTGAGTTTGAAAAATAAACGTGCACCAATAATCGTAAACTCTACTAGAGTTCATGAGCGTGTAACATATATCATTAAGATGCCGAAATATAAGTCTTGCACCTTTTTGATTCCGGATGTTGATCCGGCAGTCGAAATGTGGGCAAACACTAAATATAAATAAGCTTACAATTAAACTTGGGTATTACAACGAATATTTTGAATGTGATAAGGTTGTTCTGGGAAGAACAACCTTTTTTTTGGTGTGCCTAGCATGTTTAACAACTAGTTGGTGAAAGTCCAATACAGACCAGATAGGGGGAACTGTT